>JBILLY010000459.1:0-4512 GCA_044375835.1 Opitutaceae bacterium | reverse complement strand
CGAGCAAGGCGGGGACGGGTTTGCCGTCCTTGGCGCGGAGTTTCACGGCTTCGACGAAGGTGCTTTCGCCGGGGGCGCGGTTGAGAAACCAAGCCTCGACGCCGGCGGCGGCTTCTTCGGGCGGCAGGGCGCCGGCGAAGGAAGCAGCGGCGGGCGCGAGTTCGCCTTCGTCGAAGCCGAGCAAGCGCTCCCAGGCGGGCGCGAACCAGAAGCGGTTGCCCGCGAAATCGAGTTCGAAGGCGGCGAGCGGGCCGGCGGCGAGGTCCTGGAGGCGGGCGTCGTTGGCGGCGAGGGAGTCTTCGAGCTCCTTGCGCTCGGTGATGTCGAGGTGCAGGCCGACGACGCGCTCGACGACGCCGGGGGCGGAGAGGGTCTGCACGCCGAGGCACTGGATCCAGACCCAGTGGCCGAGGCGGTGCTTCATGCGGAACTCGACGCTGAAGGCGCGCGTGCCGGCGGGGACTTTCTTGCCGACACGATCAGGCGCGGCGCCGGAATCATCCTCGTGGATGAGCTCGTGCCAGGTGGCGAGGGTGTCGGGCAGTTCGGCGGCGGCATAGCCGAGGAGTCTTTTCCAGGACGGCGAAAAGGCGACTTGGCCCTCGGCGAGGCGGAGGTCGAAGTAGCCGGCGGCGCCTTTCTCGGCGAGGAGAGCTAGACCGGCGTAGAGATCGGAACCGGCGGCGCCTGAACCGGCGGCGGCGAGGCCGGCCGGGGCGGCGTCGGCGGGTTGGACGGTGGCGAGGTAGCCGGTGCCGCCGACGCATCGCTCGAGGCGGAGGCGGACCTCGCGGGCGGGACCGTCGCCGCGCGGCGCGGTCGTGAACAGGGCCGGGCGGTCGAGGGCGCTGAGCAGCAGGCCGTCCCACTGCGCTTCGAGGAACTCGGGATCGTCGGAGACGACGTCGAAGGCGAAGAGCGCGACCACCGGTGCACCGGTGAGCGGCGAGTCGCCGCAGTGCCAGAGGGCGTGGGCGGAGGCGTTGGCGGCGACGATGCGGCCGGCGGCGTCGAGGTGCAGCACCCCGCACAGGTCGTTCGCTGCGCCGCGGGGGGCCGACATGGAGTGGTGGGCGGAATTCGTGGTTTCCAAGTCAACTAGACTTGGCCGGCAGTGAGCCAGCGGCGGACGCGGCTGGCGAGAAAATCGATGAAGGGCGGCTGGTCGTTCAAGCAGGGGATCTGCTCGAAGCTCTCGCCGCCGGCCTCGAGGAACGTCTCGGCGCCCTCGCCGCGGATTTCCTCGAGCGTCTCGAGACAGTCGGTGACGAAGGCGGGGCAGAGGACGAGCAGGCGTTTTTTGCCGTCGCCGGGCAGGCGCTCGAGTTCGAAGTCGGTGTAGGGGCGGAGCCACGGTTCGCCGACGAGGCGCGATTGGAACGAGACGGAGTAGCGGTCGGCCGCGAGCCCGAGGCGTGCGACGAGCAGGCGCGTGGTGGCGAGGCACTGGGCCTTGTAGCAGGTGGCGTGGACGGGCGAGCAGCTGCTGCAGCAATCGTTCACGGTCAGGCAGTGCGCGTGCGACGGGTCGGACTGGCGGAGGTGGCGCTCGGGGATGCCGTGGTAGCTGAAGAGCACGTAGTCGTGCGGTTTTTTCAGATACGGGGCGGTGACGGCGTGCAGCGCGTCGATGTAGTCGGTGTCGGCGAAGAACGGCTGGACGAGCGTGAACTTGATCCGCGGGGCGACCCGGAGAGCTTCTTCCTGGACCTTCACGACGACGGTTTCCCACGAGGACATCGCATAGTGGGGATACTGCGGGAAGAGCAGGGCCTCCTCGATGCCGTCGGCGGCCATCCGGGTGAGGACGGAGGCGATGGACGGAGTGCCGTAGCGCATCGCGAGGTAGACGGTGGCGGCGGAGCCGACCGCGGCGGCGAGTTTCTGCTGCACGCTGCGGGAGGTGACGATGAGCGGGGAGCCTTCCTTGGTCCAAATCTGCTCGTAGGCGTGGGCGGACTTGGGGGCGCGGCGCGGGATGATGATGCCGTTGAAGAGGATCGAGCGGAACGGCTGCGCGGGTTTGTCGATCACGCGCTCGTCGCCGAGGAATTCGTCGAGATAACGACGGACGTCCGGCACGGACGGCGAATCGGGTGAGCCCAAATTGACGAGGAGGACGGCGCGTTTCGGCATGGAGGGGAAAACTTGGCCGCTCCGGGGAAACATTGTCAAACGGCGGCGCGGTTCCGTCACGGCCGGAGCCCCGCGAGCGCCGGTGACCCCGGATGGAGGCCGGGTGTCCGTCGGTCGCGCGGTTGCCGGCGCGGTTCAGGCGAGGCCGCCGCAGTATTTGAGCCGCGCGATGAGCCGGTGGACGTTTTCCGGGGCGATGCGGTCGGTGACGACGGTGCGCGGGTAGTTGGGCTCGAAGTCGAGGCGGACGCCGTCTTCGGAGCCGGGACGGACGAAGTCGGCGACGAAATCCATCCCGCCGCGGGCGCGCATCCAGCGCCAATACGGATCGGGGTTCTCGGATTCGATGACGATCTCGGCGTGGAGAAAAACGTGACAATACAGCGTAAGGTCACGGAACGAAGCGAACCAGGTGGGCGGGGTGACCAGTTGATCTCGGATGATGAGAGACATGGCGGATCCGGTTTAGCACCGACTTTGCCAACTGCGCGGCGGCGGCGGATTTTTTTCCCGGCCTCGGGGGCGAGTCCGGCGCGGACGGGGAGGGGAGCGCAGCTGCGGCGACCGGCGTCATGGGGCGCAGCGCGGGCGCGGGGCGAGTTTTGCCTTCTATCCGCGACGAAGCGTGTCCATCCGTGGTCGCGCCAAATACCATGACCACCACGCGCAAGCCTGTTCTCCTCGTGATCCGTGACGGTTGGGGCAAGAACCCCGACGCCTCGCAAAACGCGACCAACGCGGTCGCCCTCGCGAAAAAGGCCTGCGACGACGCGCTCCATGCCCGCTACCCGCACGCGCTCGTGTCCGCGAGCGGCCTCGATGTCGGCCTGCCCGACGGCCAGATGGGCAACTCGGAAGTCGGCCACGAAAACATCGGCGCCGGCCGCATCGTCGACCAGGAGCTCGTGCGTCTGAACAAATTGTTTTCGGAAAAGCAGCTCGCGCGGAATCCGGTCTGGCACGCGATCGTCGCGCGACTGCGGGCCAACCCCGCGGCGCGGCTGCACCTCATGGGCATCGTGTCCGACGGCGGCGTGCACGGCATGCTCGAGCATCTCTACGGGATTCTGCGGCAGGCCAAGGAAGACGGCCTGACCAAGGCGCAGGTCTTTATCCATGCATTCACCGACGGGCGCGACACGCCGCCGACCGGCGGACTCGGCTACATCCAGCAAGTGGAGGCGCAATGCGCCGCCATCGGTGTCGGCACGATCGCGACTGTGTGCGGCCGCTTCTGGGCGATGGACCGCGACAACCGTTGGGAGCGCGTGAAGAAAGCCTACGACATGCTGGCGGGTCGCGCCGCAGTCGCGACGGCGCCGAGCGCCACGGCGGTGGTTGAAAGCTACTACGCGAATCCGGTCAGCGAGACGCAGAAGGGCGACGAGTTCATCCCGGCGACGTGGATCGTCGGCGCCGACGGCCAGCCGCTGGCGACCTTCCGCGACGGCGACGCGGTGCTGTTCTACAACTACCGCGGCGACCGCCCGCGCGAGATGACCAAGGCCTTCGTGCTGGACGGCTTCAAGGAGTTCGACCGCGGCGCGAAGCTCGACCTCTACTACGCGACGATGACGGAGTATGAGAAGGGCCTGCCCGTGCATGTCATCTCCGGGAAACCCGAGAAACAGAAGAACATCCTCGGCGAAGTGGTGAGCGCGGCGGGCTTGGCGCAGTTTCGTTGCGCCGAGACGGAGAAGAACCCGCACGTGACGTTTTTCTTCAACAACTACCGCAGCGACCCGTTCCCCGGCGAAGACCGCGCGTGTCCGGCGAGCCCGAAAGTGCCGACCTACGACCTGCAGCCGGAAATGTCCGCGGCGGAGGTCACGGCGGCGGCCAAAGCCGCGATTCTGAGCGGCAAGTATGCGCTCGTCGTCGTGAACTACGCCAATCCCGACATGGTCGGCCACACCGGTTCGTTGCCAGCGACGGTCAAGGCTGTGGAAGCGACGGACCGCGGGGTGGGGGAGTTGCTCGCGGCGATCGAGAGCGTGGGCGGACGTGCGGTGGTGTGCGCCGACCACGGCAACGCCGAGCAGATGTGGGACCCGACGGTCAATGGGCCGCACACGGCGCACACGTTGAATCTCGTGGAGGTGTTCGTGGTGGGCGACGGTTTCGCCGCCGGGAAGACCGCGATGCGCAGCGGCGGCCGCCTCGGCGACATCGCGCCGACGGTGCTGCATCTGATGGGGCTGCCGAAGCCGGCCGAAATGACCGGCGAAAGCCTGATCGCGGGCTGAGCCGGGAAATTCGGCCGCGAGCCGAGAGTCGATCGCTGCGACGCGGCGGCGCGAAGTGCCGGCGAGAGCTTGGTGGAATTGGGCGCGCGTTCACCGGTTGGGGTTGCGCGGTGCGCTCGTGCCGGAGCGC
>JBILLY010000403.1:0-4990 GCA_044375835.1 Opitutaceae bacterium | reverse complement strand
GCGCCTTGCAGAGGCGGATGCCGTCGATGATGGAGGCGTGGTTGAGTTCGTCGCTGATGACGGCGTCCTCGGCGGTGAGGAGCGTTTCGAAGACGCCGCCGTTGGCGTCGAAGCAGGACGAGTAGAGGATGGTCTCGTCGGTGCCGAGGAAGGTGCTGAGCTTGGTCTCGAGTTCGCGGTGGATTTCCTGGGTGCCGCAGATGAAGCGCACGGAGGAGAGGCCGTAGCCCCAGCGGTCGAGGGCGGCGTGGGCGGCGGCGATGACGGCGGGGTGCGCGCTGAGACCGAGGTAGTTGTTGGCGCAGAAATTGAGGACGGCGCGGCCGTCGGCGGTGCGGAGGTGCGCCTGCTGCGGCGTAGCGATAAGGCGCTCGTGCTTGTAGAGGCCGGCCTGCTCGATGCCGGCGAGCGTCTGCCGGAGGTGGTCGCGGAAGGCGGGCGTCATCGCTCAGTCCCAGTTGAGCACGATCTTGCCGCTCTGGCCGGAGCGCATGAGTTCGAAGCCCTTCTCGAACTCGGTGTAGTGCAGGCGGTGGGTGATGACCGGCGAGATATCGAGGCCGCTCTGGATGAGCGCGGTCATCTTATACCAGGTCTCATACATCTCGCGGCCGTAGATGCCGCGGATCGTGAGCATGTTGAAGACGACCTTGTTCCAGTCGATGGCGGCGGCGCCGGGCATGATGCCGAGGAGCGCGATGCGGCCGCCGTGGGACATGTTGTCGATCATGTCGGCGAGGGCGCGGGGGTTGCCGCTCATCTCGAGGCCGATGTCGAAACCCTCCTTCATGCCGAGTTCGCGCTGCACGTCGGGGAGTTTTTCCCTGGTCACGTCCACGACACGCGTCGCGCCCATGCGCTCGGCGAGGGCGAGGCGGGTGGGGTTGACGTCGGTGACGACGATGTGGCGGGCGCCGACCTGGCGGGCGATCGCGGCGGCCATGCAGCCGATGGGGCCGGCGCCGGTGATGAGGACGTCTTCGCCGATGAGGTCGTATTGGAGCGTGGTGTGGACGGCGTTGCCGAGCGGGTCGAAGCAGGAGAGGACGTCGAGCGGGATGGCGGGATCGACGGCGACGGCGTTGCTGGCGGGGATGCAGAGGTATTCGGCGAAGGCGCCGTCGCGGTTGACGCCGACGCCGCGCGTATCCTTGCAGAGGTGACGGCGGCCGGCGAGGCAGTTGCGGCACACGCCGCAGACGATGTGGCCCTCGCCGTCGACGAGGTCGCCGGGTTTGCAGCTCTGGACGTTGGAGCCGACGGCCTCGACGACGCCGACGAACTCGTGGCCGATGACCATCGGGGGCTTGATGGTCTTCTCCGCCCACGCGTCCCAGTTGTAGATATGGACATCGGTGCCGCAGATGGAGGTGCGTTTCACCTTGATGAGGACGTCGTTGATGCCGGGTTCGGGGATCGGGACTTCGGTGAGCTGGAGGCCGGGGCCGGCGCGGAGTTTCGCGATGGCGCGCATGGAGGGTTTCATGGGGCGAGACTGGCGGGTGAGGCAGGGGAGTCGAGGGGCGGGCGTGGCATGCGTGTCATCGGCAGGCGGCGGGAGCCGGTGGCGGAGAGAACGTGCGCCGCGGGCGGGGCCGGTCACTCGGCGAGCAGCTGGGCACCTTCGAGAGCGAGGAGGCGGACCTTGGTGGCGACGCCGCCGGGGCCGGAGAAGCCGGTCATTTTACCGCCGGCGGCGACGATGCGGTGGCAGGGGATGAGGAGCGGCCACGGATTGTCGCCGAGCGCGCTGCCGACGGCGCGGCTGGCGGCGGGGGAGTGGCCGAGAGCCGCGGCGAGATCGCCGTAGGTGGCGGTGCGACCGGCTTTGATGCCGAGGGTGGCACGCAGCACGGCGGCGGTGAACTCGGGCACGCGGGCGAAGTCGTAGCGCAGATCGGAGAAATCCTGCGCGTCGCCCCCGAGGTGGCGGCGCACGCGGGCGATGATCGCGTCGACCCAGGGCGGCGGCGAGGATTCGGCGGCGGTGCCCGCGGGGCGCTCCGGGTCGGGGAGGAGAAAGCGCGTGAGACCGGCGTCGCTCCACGCGATCGCGCAAAGACCGAGCGGAGTGCTGAACGTGGCGAGAGGCATGGGGCCGGGTGGGGAGTGCCGCGGAGCCTGCGGGCCGCCCGGCACCGAGGCAACCCGGCGGTGGCGGTCGCGGTGGCGGCGAGGCGGCGCGTGGCGCGCGAGAGGGCGGACGAGAGACCGCGGGCATGCGGTCGGGGGCGGGCGGCTCCTTTCGTTTCGCCTTTGGCGGGACGAGGCGCATTGACTCTGCGGCTCGGCGCTTGGGCCGGGTCTTTCCGATGCACAACCGTTTCTACAACGCCTTCGACAGCGAGCCGCTCGGCGGCGGGCGGCGCCGCGACTACCGCACGCCCTTCCAGATGGATCGCGACCGCATCATCCATGCGCATGCGTTCCGGAAGCTGCAGTCGAAGACGCAGGTGTTTCTCTCCGGCGAATACGATTTCTACCGCACCCGGCTGACGCATTCGATGGAAGTCGCGCAGATCGGCCGCTCGATCTGCGCCTACCTGCGGTCGCGCGGCGGCCCGCTGTCGGACGATTTCCACATCGACAGCGACCTCGTGGAGGCGGTCTGCCTGGCGCACGACCTCGGGCACCCGCCGTTCGGGCATTCGGGCGAGCGGACGCTGCAGGAGCTGATGGTGCGCTGGGGCGGGTTCGAAGGGAACGCGCAGACGCTGCACCTGCTCACGGAGACGATGTATCAGAACGAGGCGGGAGTGCGCGGGATGGCGCCGACGCGGGCGCTGCTCGACGGCGTGCTCAAATACAAAAAACTCTTCCGCGAATTCCCCGCGCCCCCGCGCCACCACTTTCTCTACGATCCGCAGGAGCGGCACCGGGACTTCGTCTTCGGCGGGGCGGCGATCCCGGACGAGTTGCACGCCGGCGAAAAGCTCAACGCGCTCAAGAGCGTCGAGTGCCAGATCATGGACTGGGCCGACGACGCCGCCTACTCGCTCAACGACATCGTCGACGGGGTGAAGGCGGGCTTTCTCACCATCGAGCGCATCGAGGCCTGGGCGGCGGCGGAGGCGCTCGACACCGAGCGCCAGCGCTGGCTCGACCAGTTGTTCGCGGCGATCCGCGGCGACCGGCTGGAGGGGGTGTTTGCGCAGAAGGTCGGCGGCTTCATCACCGGCACGCGGCTGCGGGAGCGCGCCAACTTCATGGCGGCGACGACCAACCGCTACCGTTTCGAACTCGTGGTGGCGCCGACGGCGGAGCGCGAGGCGGCCTTCTACAAGAAGATGGCCAACGACATCATCTTCGAGAGTCCGCAGCTGCAGCAGATGGAGCACAAGGCGCGGCGCGTGTTGTTCGAGCTGTGGGATTCCTGTTGGCGCAACTACGTCGACAAGGGGCCGCGCGTGATCAACATCCTGCCGCCGCGCGTCGGCCGGCTGATCGACGCGGAGAACACAGCGGCGGGCAAGGCGCGGCAAATCTGCGACTGGCTCGCGGGCCTCACCGACGGCATGATCGTGCGCACGTATCAGCGCCTCTTCGACCCGCAGTTCGGCTCGATCCGCGACCTCAGCTGAGCCGCTGCACCCGGTCCGGCGCGGCCGCGGGCGTGGTCGTTTCTTGCCGCCAAAAAATACCGCAGATTCCGGCTCGCGTGCGGAAAACTTCCGACCAAAAACTCTGCGCAACCGTCGCCGGCCCCCGGCGTCTCGCCCCGTTGTCCGTTTCAATCCCCCCAATGACCACGAACCACCTCAATCGTAGAGATTTCATTTCGTTCTCCGCCATGGTGGCGACCATGCTCGGCTTCGCCGGCTGCGCCAGCCTCGCCAAAAACCCGCGCAAGCCGCGTCCGATCGCGCCGGGCGCCAAGATCCGCGTCGCGCAGGTCGGCTGCGGCGGCAAGGGCTTCAGCGACATCATGGGCTGCAAGGACGAGGAAGTCGTGGCGCTGTGCGACGTCGACCACACGCGGCCCAACGTGAAGAAGCTCTTCGAGACCTTCCCGAAGGCGAAACGCTACACCGACTACCGGAAGATGCTCGTCGAGATGGACAATGAGATCGACGCCGTCGGCGTGGCCACGCCCGACCACATGCACTTTCTGCCCGCCTACATGGCGATCATGCTGGGCAAGCACGTCTATATCCAGAAACCCCTGACGCAGACGGTGGGCGAGGCCCGCGAGCTTCTCCGCTTGGCGCGCCTCAACGGCGTCTGCACGCAGATGGGCAACCAGGGCCACTCGATGGAGGGCATCCGTCTCGTGCGCGAGTGGTTCCAGGCCGGTCTGCTCGGCGACGTGCGCGAAGCGCAGATCTGGACGAACCGTTCCGCGGCGCCCGGTCCCGATGGTCGCGAGCGCGTGGTCTGGCCGCAGGGCATGCAGGAGTGGCCCAAAGGCGGCACGCCGCCGGAAGGTTTCTCGCAGGACCTCTTCCTCGGCCGCGCGCCGGACCGGCCCTACAGCCCGGACATCCATCCGTTCAAATGGCGCGGGTTCATCGACTACGGCTGCGGCGCGCTCGGCGACATGGCCTGCCACATCATGGACGCGGCCTACTGGAATCTCGAACTCGGCGCGCCGACCAGCGTCGAACTCAAGATGATCAAGCAACCGAGCAAGATCGCGTTCCCGAAGTCCGCGGTCGTCGAGTATCAGTTCCCGGAGCGCACCGTGAACGGCAAGAAGCTGCCGCCGGTGAAGCTCGTCTGGTCCGAAGGCGGCATCAAGCCGGCGAAGCCGAAGCAGATGGAGGAAAACCGCCAGCTCGCGCACGGCGGCCAGCTGCTCATCGGCAGCAAGGGCACCGTCTACGACGGCAACGACTACTGCAACAGCCCGCGCTTCATCCCGGAGTCCTTCCACAAGGAACTCGCCGACGGCGGCAAATTCCCGCCGAAGACGATCCCGCGCCCGGACCCGATCGGCAACCCGCACATCGAGTGGCTCAAGGCGATCCGCGCCAACAACCCTCTCGCGGCC
>JBILLY010000367.1:0-5375 GCA_044375835.1 Opitutaceae bacterium | reverse complement strand
GCGACCGGCCGATCCCAACGGCGCGCGACGTGCCCGCCACCTCGTCAGCGCCCCGGCTCCGCCGCCGGACTCGCCGCATCGCGCCGGCCTCCCATCGTCCACACGGTGAGCCCCGCGAGGTCCCGCCCCCGCGCCGGCCGCAGCCAGCTGATGCCGTAGGCGAGGGCCACGAACACGAGGTTCACCACCGCGCCGACCCAGTAGCTGTGCAGCGGCACGCGCCACGCCTCCGGCAGCACTTTCATCACGCCGAGCCCGAGGTAGAGATTGAGCGCGACCGCGAGGGCGAGCGCCACGTTCACCGCGAATCCGTCCACGCGCCGCGTGAAGAATCCGAGCATATACATCCCCGTCACCGCCCCGCCCAGGACGCTGAAGACGATCAGGCTCACGTCGTTCATGCTCTCCTTCTCCAGCCGCGAGAAAAACAGCGCCCCGCCCACCGCCAGCGCGATCGCCCCCGCCGTCGCCATCCGCGCGGCCCGCAGGTAGAACCGGTCGTCGCGGTCCTTGGCCAGATACGGCCGCAGGAGGTCCACCACCGTCACCGTGGCGATCGAGTTCACGCCTGAATCCAGCGCGCTCATCGCCGCCGCCAGCACCGCCGCGATCACCAGGCCCGCGAGGCCCGCCGGCACGTATTTGAGCACGAAATACGGCAGCATCTGGTCCGGCTGCAGCTGCGCCACCGCCGGATCGGGCCGCACTTTGAAGAACACGAAGAGCGCCGTGCCGATGAAGAAGAACATCGTCCACACCGGCACCGCCACGCCCGAAAACATCATCGTCGCCTTCCGCGCCTCCCACGTCGTCCGGGCCGACACGTAGCGCTGCACGATCGTCTGCTCGCCCGAGTAGATGTTCAGCCAGTTGAGCACGCCGAGGATCGCCACCGTCCAGAAGGTGCGCTGCGTCAGGTCCCAGTCGAAACTGCCGAGGCTGAACTTGTCGTGCGCCCGGCCGACCTCGATCACCTGCGCCAGCCCGCCCGGCAGTTCGGCGACCACGCACCCGAGGCACAGCACACCGCCGAGGATTTTGATCGTCGCCTGCACCGCGTCCGCCCACACCACCGTCTCCATCCCGCCCGCCACGGTGTAGAGTCCGACAAACACCCCCGCCCCCACGATCACCCACTCGAGCGGCGCCCCGGTGATGAACTGCATCGGCAGCGCCATCAGGAAAAGCACCTGCGCGAGCCGGATCAATTGGAGCATGATGAACCCCAGCGTGCCGTAGAGCCGCGCCGCCGGCCCGAAGCGCTGCCCGAGATACTCGAACGCCGACGTCAGCCCGCCGCGCCGGAAAAACGGGATGAAGATCACCACCGCCACCACCGCGACGAGCGGCACCGTCAGGTTGATGGTGAGTTGCCGCCAATCCAGCACGTAGGCCGCCGCCGGCAGCGCGAGGAACGTTGTCGAGCTGATGATCGAGCCGAGCATCGACAGCCCGACCAGCCACCCGGGGAAATCGCGGTGCCCGACGAAATAGTTTTCCGCCGTCGCGCTGCGGCGCGCGGAGATCCAGCCGATCGCCAGCATCGCCGCCAGATAGACCGCCACCGCGACCGCATCAATCGGCCGGATCGTCAGCGTCACGCCCATGCCCCGCTCCTCCCGCGCACCGCGCGCCGCCGCCGGCACCTGCCGCTTCCGCCCGGCCCGGCCGCGCGCCTCACGGTCCGCTCCTCCGCAGGCGGTCCACCTCGTCGAGCGACACCCGCACCACTTCGATCGATTCCTTGTTGCGGGAAAACGCGATCAACAGCGCCCCGTCCTGCTCGATCAGGTGCGGGTATTGGTAACCGCGCCCCAGAATTCGGGTGCCCGTCGCGTCCAGCGGACGGTCCTCCGGCTGCGGCGGCACCGGCAGCGCCGCGAGGCGCGTGAAGGTGACCCCGTCGTCGGAGGTCGCGAGGCACAGCGGGATGCGACGCGCGGGCTTCGCCGGATTCGCGTTGGACACCAGCACGTGGTATCCGCGCGAGGTCCGGTGCGCGAAAAACTTCGCCGTCGCATCCGGGAAATTCGTCCGTTCCGGCGCCGTCCACGTCCGCCCGGCGTCCGCGGACACCGCGCGAAAGAGCCGCATCGATCCGCCGTTGTCGCGATAAACGCCCAGCAGCCGCCCGTCCGCCAGCGGCCACCACTCCGGCTCCTCCGGACTGAAACCCGCCGCCTTCTGCGCGTTGGCGAGTTCGGTCGGCTGCCAGTCGGAGAGCGACGCCACGCCGCCGGCCAAGCCGCGGACCGCGCGCCGGTGGTCGCGCACGATCATCAGCCACTCGTCCGACCCCGGCACCCGCCGCGGCGGGAAATTGTTGATCGCATCTTTGGCCACCGTGCCCGCGTCGCGCCACGTCGCGTCCTCCGGCCGCCACTCCCAGGCCCGCAGTTCCAGCCCCGGCCCGAACAACCGCTTGCGCCCCTGCGCGTCGAAGACTTCGTCGTGGCTCGCCAACGCCAGCAGCCGGCCGTCGCGGGGCCAGAAACCGCGCGCGATAAAGCGCCAGTCCGCGCGGGCCGAGGGCCCGGCGACCTCGCGTGCGTCGCTCCAGGCGAGCCCGTCGCGGCTCGTCGCGTAGCGCACGTGCTGCCGGGGCAGATCCTCGCGCGCCGTGCCGTGGCTCCACAGGCACCAGTAACGGCCGTCATGATACGCCAGGTAGCTGTGCAGCCGGAATCCCCAGACCGCATCCGGCCGGGACACCACCGCATGGTCGCCGCGCAGCACCGGCAGCCGGGCGAAATCGATGCGCGCCGGATCCGTGCCGGTGCCCGGCAGGTCCAGCATCGGCGGCAGCGGCGCCGCCGCGCGGACCGCCGCGGCGGAAACGGACGCCGCGGCGAGCAGCAGGACGACGAAGGGGCGGAGTGACGGCATGCCGGGGACGCGAAGCGATCAGAAGCGGCCGGTGATGCCGAGGTTGAAGCGCACGCCGTAGTCGTCGGCAAACGTCACGCGCCCCTCGTCCGTGCCGGTGAAGTTCTGCGGCCAGTTGTTGCCGATATTGATCGCGTCGAGGTAGACGCCGACGCGCGGGCTCACGCTGTATTTCACGCTGATGTCCGTCGTCTCCACCGGCCGGAAGCTGCTCTGCGCATAGACGTTGGCGTTGTAGCTGCGCAGGTAGGCGCTCGTATAGCGCCACGCGATGCGCGCCTCGAACTTGCGCCAGCGGAACGAGGCGCCCGCATTGGCCGTCTCCGGCACGAAGCCCGCCAGCTCCCGCGCGCCCTCGGCGTAGATGCCGCTCGTCTCCAGCGCGGTGTAGTTCGCGAACAGCCCGAGGCCGTTGAAGGGCTTCGGCAGGAACGCGAGCTGCTGGCTGTAGTTGATTTCCCAGCCCTCGACCGTCGCTTTGCCGCCGTTGGTGGTCGTGTTGAGCGTGAACCCGCCGAACTGGCCGTCGAAGCCGTTGTCCGCGCCGAATTCGATCTCGTCGCTCGTGCGCGAGAGAAAGTTCGTGATGTTCTTCCGGAAGTAGCCGACCGACACGAGTCCGGCGGGCTCGAAGTAATATTCGAGGGAGGCGTCGTAGTTCAGCGCGTGCTGCGGGCGCAGTCCGGGCGCGTTCTGCGTCACCGTGCCGAATCCCGTCGCCGCATTGTAGCTCACCGTCGTCGTCGGGTAGAGGTCGCTCATGTTCGGCCGCGCCGCGCTGGTCGTCACGCTCGCGCGCGCCGCGAGGTTCGGCCGGAGCGGATAGCGCAGGTGCAGGCTGGGGAAGTAGTCGTCGTAGGTGCGCGTGCGCGTCACGCGGCTCACCCCGGGGTTGCGCGGATCGGTGTTGCGCCCGGTCGCCTCGACTTCGGTCGCCTCGAAGCGCACGCCGCCGAGCACGTTCAGCCGGCCGAGCTGCGCACGGCCCTGCGCGTAGGCGCCCGTCACGCGCTCGGTCAGCTCGCTGACGTTCGGCGCGGCCGTGACCGACGTCCCTTCGGGCACGAACCATTCGGGATGCTCGTTGAACGCCCGCCACGCCGCCGGGAAATCGATGCCCGGCAGATCCGCCCACACGCCGTTGCGCTCGTCGAAGAGCGGCCGCGCCGGCCCGGACGTCAGGAACTGCGCGAGATTGTCGTCGTTGGCGCCCGTCGCGGCGATCGTGCCCGCGATGCGGTCCGGGCCGCCGAAGGTCCAGTTCGGGCGCGCCACCGCCAGCGCGCGGTGCTGCTCCCGCCACGCGCCGCCCGCCTTGAAGACGAACGGCACGCGGCCGGCCCGGAAGTTTTTCGTGTAATCGAGCTTCCCGTTGGCCACCTCCTCCTCGCTGGTCTCCGGCTGCTGCAGCAGGCGCGCCGTGTAGAGGCGCGGATTCGTCCCGACGCCGATCGTCTGCCCGTAGGTCTGCCGGAAAAGCGGCCGCGACCGGTTCGCGCGCGTGTCGATCGAGATGCCGATGTTGCCCGTCATGTTCAGGTCGAATGAGCGGAGGTTGCTCGCGAAGTTGGACGGGTTGTAGGTGAACTTCGCGCTCAGCTTCTGGTCGCCCGCGAATGTCTTTTCACCGCCGATCTCCCCGAGATACTGCCGCCCGAGCTTCACGTTCCACGTCGCCTCGTTGAGCCAGGTCGCGCTCACCATCTCGGTGAAACTGTCCGTGAAACCGGGCGCGACACCAGCGGTCTGGTTCGCGCTGTCCCGCGCCGGCGTGCCCGCCTCGATCTGCGCGCGGCTCACGCGGCCGTAGTCGGCGACACGCCCCGATCCCGCGACCGACGCCGCGTAGACCTGCCGGGGACTGTCGAAATAGTAGTAGTTGTATTGCAGCTTGGCGTAGACACTGGCGTCGCGCCCGAAGCGGTGGTCGAACTTCAGTCCGCCGCCCATGCGCACGCGCTGGTTCACGTTGGACAGGCTGCGCGCCTGCGTCGCGCGCCCGTCCGGCTGGCTGCGCGCCGTCTGCACCCGGTCGCGCGGCGCCTCGGTGTCCGTGTAGCTGAGCGACAGCGCGAGGCCGATGTCGCGGTCGCGCCCCACCCGCGTGAGCCAGGTCAACGCGGCGTTCGGCGTGAAGTTCTGCAGGTCCTCGCGAAACGCGTTGTAGTTGGCGCCGACGCGGTAGGTCAGGACGTCCTCCTTGAAATCGAGCGCGGACTTGGTGACGAGATTCGTCGAGCCGCCGATCGAGTCCGCCGGCTGGTCGGGCGTCGGCGCCTTGGTGACTTCGACCTCCTTGATGAACTCGGCCGGGATCTGGTCGCTCTGTGCGCCGCGGTCGCCCTGCGTGTTGAAGCCGGAAAACGCCCCCGCCGCCCGCACGCCGTCGACGTTGAGCGCGCTGAACTCCACCGGCGTGCCGCGGATCTTGATGCCCACGACCTCGCCGTTCTCGAACTCGCCCGCCACCCCCGGCAGGCGGACCATGA
>JBILLY010000366.1:0-5376 GCA_044375835.1 Opitutaceae bacterium | reverse complement strand
CCCACGCGCTGCCCGCGCCGCTGTAGAGTTGCACGAAGCGCACGCCGCTCTCCACCAGCCGCCGCGCCAGCAGACAATTCCGCCCGAAGACCGCCGTCTCTTTGTCGTCGAGACCGTAGAGCGCCTTCGTCGCCGCCGATTCGCGGCCGAGGTCGACCACGCCGGGCGCCGCGGCCTGCATCTGGTAGGCCAGCTCGTAGCTGCGGATCCGCGCCTCGAGTTCCGTGTGGTCCGTCCGCGACGCCGCGTGCATCCGGTTGAGGCTGCCGAGCAGGTCGAGTTTGTCCTTCTGCCGCGTCGCATCCGTGCCGCGCGGATTCTCGAGGTGCCGGATCGGCGTGCCGCTCGGGCTGAACTCCATCCCCTGATACACCGCCGGCATGAAGCCCGTGCCCCAGTTGCGCGACCCGTTGATCACTTCTTTCTCGCTGTCCTTGATCACCACGAACGCCGGCAGGTTCTTGTTCTCGGTGCCGAGGCCATACGACACCCACGCGCCCAGCGAAGGCCGCCCGCCGAAGATCGAGCCCGTGTTCATCTGGCACACGCCCCCCGCGTGGTTGATGCCGTCCGACACGCACGAGTTGATCACCGCGAGATCGTCCGCGTGCTCCCCGACGTGCGGAAACCAATCCGACACCAGCAGCCCGCTCTTGCCGTAGCGCTTCCACGCGCGCGGCGACCCGAGGATCGGGTTGTTCGCCTCGCCCATCGCCAGAATCGGCTCCTTGAAGCTCGGCGGCAGCGGCTTGCCCGCGAGCTGGTTGAGCAGCGGCTTGTAGTCGAAGGTGTCCAGGTGGCTCGGCCCGCCCTCCATGAAGAGGAAAATCACGTTCTTCGCCCGGCCCGTGCGCGCCGCGACCTTCGCCGCCGCCGCTCCCGCCGCGCTGCCGGTGTCCGCGCCGAGCACCGGCCGACCGAGCATCGCGCTCAACGCCACCGCGCCGAAGCCGCAGCCCGCGCTCCGCAAAAACTGCCGCCGCGAATGGGGAATCTCGTAGTTGTGACAGGCCATGGGGAAAATCAGTGCAGGAACAGGAATTCGTTCGAATTGAGCAGCACGTGGCAAAGGTCCGCCATCGCCCGCTGCCGCGGATCGGCGCTCTCGATCTCCACCGGCGCGCCCGCGATCGCCTCGAACATCTTTGCGTCCGGCGCGCGTTTCGCGTCCCACGCCAGCGTGCCGCCTTTCCAGCGCGCCAAGTCCGGCCCGATCCGGTCCGCGGCCGCCCCGCCCGCCGCGATCCGCACCGCCTCGATCGTGCCGTGGAATCCGCCCGTGCCCCGCTTCGCCGTCACTCCGCCGATCACCGGCGTCGCCTGCCCCGTGCCGAGCTTGCCGACCACGCCGTGCTTGAGCGTCGCCGTCTCCGGCTTCGCGCCCGGTTTGCTCAGGTCCTGCACGTAAAACGTCACCGTGTGGTCGCTGCACGACACCCGCGCCGCCACGTAATACGGCGTGCGCAGCGCCAGCCGCAGGTCCGACGCCACGACTTCGTAGCTGGTGTTCATGTTCTCGTCCTCGCCCGTGATCTGGAGAATCAGGTTGAGCGGCTTGTAGGCCGACTTCGCCCCGGTCACCCCCAGCGCCCAGCCGTGCGATTCGAGCGAGCCCTTGGCGCCGTTCCAGCGCGACACGATCGTCCGCACCGCCGACCCGCTGTCCACGCTCTCGAGCCGCACCACCGCCTCCACCGTGAACTCGTCGCCTTCGCGCTCCGCCGCCTTCGCGACGAGCCGCTCCAGTTTCGAATTCTCCTGGAAAAAACCCGCCCCGCCCGCCGCCGTCGGCGCGCTCGCGACCGACGCCGCCGTCGAGTAGGCAGCCGCCGGCCCGCTGCCCGCCGCGGCGCTCGCGCCGGCCGGGGTCGCGCCGCTCGCCGCCGGCGCCTGCTTCGCCTCCGCCGCCGCGACCACCGGGGCGCTTTTCACCGGCGTCGCCTTCATCGGCGCCGCCGCGCGTTTTTCCAGAAATGCCCGCGCCTGCGCCGTTTCCTCCGCCGTCGGCGCGCGCGAGAGGATCGTCTCCCACGCCGCCTCGACCGTCGTCGTCTTCGCCGCGAGCTTCCGCGCCCGATTCAAAATCCAGTCGCCGTTCATGAACATCAACGCCTGCGCCGGCGTCGACGTGTTCTGCCGTTCCGCAATGCTCGTGAACCCCGCCGGCGCATCGAGGCTCGCCAGCATCTCGTTCGGATTGTTGCGCCGTTTCACGGTGTAGACCGACCGCCGCGCGGACGTCCCCGCGTCCTGCGACGGGCCGCCGGCGGCCGTTGTATCCAACTCTCCCGATACCGCCAGAATCGCGTCGCGCGCCTGCTCCGCGTCGAGCCGCCGCGGCGTGAAGCGCCACAGATACTTGTTCGTCGGGTCGACCAGCGCCGCCTTGCCCGCGACCGGCACGCGCGTCGTCTGCCGGTAGGTCGCCGACAGCACGATTTCCCGGTGCAACGCTTTCACGCTCCAGCCCTGCGCCGTGAAGCGCCGCGCCAGCCAGTCGAGCAACTCCGGATGCGTCGGCGCTTCGCCGAGCCGGCCGAGGTCGTTGGGCACGCCCGCCAACCCGCGGCCGAAGTGGTATTGCCACACGCGGTTCACGATCACGCGCGTCGTCAGCGGATGCTCCGGCTGCGTCAGCCACTCCGCCAGCGCCGTGCGCCGGCCCGTGGAGTCGGGCCGCGGAGTGATCTTCGGCTCGTCCGGTTTCAAAATCGTCAGATACGCCGGCCCCACGGGCCGCTCGCCCTTGCGCAGCTTCATGACCGTCGTCGGCGCCGTCGCCCCCGCGTCCGTCGCGACAAACGCCGGCGTCAGCGGCTTCGGCTTCAGGTGGTCGAATTTCTTCAGCTCCGCCTCCAGCTCGCGGTAGCGCTGCTTCGCCTCCGCCGCGCGCAACGCCTTCATCGGATCGAATTCCACCCGCTCGTGCTCCAGCTGCCGCTCCGACATCACCGCGAGGATGTGTTCATAAGGATCCCGCTCGTCCGCGCGCTTGGCCATCATCGTCTTGATGTCGTCCGTGAAGCGCGAGTGCGCCAGGTCCACGTTCTTCTTCAGCGCCGGGCCGGTCAGCTCCTCGATCTTGCGCCGGACCTCCGCCGTCGCCGCTTCCCACTGCGCCTGCTGCGCCGCGTGCGCCGCCAGCTGCTCCGGTGTGCCGAGTTTCAGATCCGTCCGCCACAGCACGCCTTCGAAAAACGCCCGCAGCGCGAAGTAGTCCTTCTGCAAAATCGCGTCGAACTTGTGGTCGTGGCAGCGGGCGCAACCCATGCTCAGCCCGAGAAACACCTCCGATACGTTGTTCGTGATGTCGTCGACGATCAGGTTGGCCTGGCCGCGCACGTCGCGCTGGTTCCACTCGTAGACCGGCGCCCGCAGATACGAGGTCGCGATGAGCACGTCCGGATTCTCGAACGCGATCTCGTCCCCCGCCAGCTGCTCGCGCACGAAGACGTCGTAGGGTTTGTCCGCGTTGAAGCTCTTGATCACGTAGTCGCGATACGGCCAAGCGCCCGGCCGCAGCGCGTCCGCGCGGTAGCCGTCGCTCTCCGCGTAGCGCACCAGATCGAGCCAGTGCTGCGCCCAGCGCTCGCCGTAGCGCGGACTCGCCAGCAACTCGTCCGTCAGCCGCTCGTAGGCATCCGGCCGCCGGTCCCCCACGAACGCGTCGATCTGCGCCCGCGTCGGCGGCAAACCGTGCAGGTCGAAATAGATCCGGCGCACGAACTCGTGGCGGTCCGCTTCCGGCGCCGGGGCGAGCCCGAGCTCCGCGTGCTTCGCGGCCACGAAACGATCGATGTCCCCGCGCACCCAGCGGTTGCCCGCCAAGGCCGGCGGCACCGGCCGCGCCAGCGGTTGAAACGCCCAATACGCCCGGTCCTCCGCCGTAAAGCCGTCCGCATCGCGCTCCGCCCGCGCCTTGCGCGGCGCCTGCTCCGCCGGCCAGGGCGCGCCCAGCGCGATCCACTTTTCCAGCGTCGCGATCTCCTCCGGCGCCAGCTGCTCCTTCGGCGGCATCTGCAGGTTCTCGTCCGTGTAGTGCACCGCTTCGATCAGCAGCGACTCCTGCGGCTTGCCCGGCACCAGCGCCGGCCCCGTCTCGCCGCCCTTCAACGCATCCGCGCGCGAATCGAGCCGCAGCCCCGCCTTCTGCTTCTTCTCGCCGTGGCACTCGTAGCACTTGCCCGCCAGCAGCGGGCGCACGTCGTTCTCGAAAAACTGCAGCGCCTTGCGCTCGTCGTCCGCCGGGGTCGCCGCGCGCAGCGCCGCGCCCGCCAGGAGCAGTCCGGTCAACAAAATCGGGGTCGTTCGCATCGGGGTCGTTTCCAAAATTTCTACCGCACGCGCAGCGTCGGCGGCCGCGCCGTCGGGTGCTCCTTCGACGCAAACGCATGCACCAGCCCGCTCGGGTCCGTTTCCCCGGTCTCGCGCACGATCATCAGGGTCACGAGCCCGTTGGTATCCGCCCGCACAAACTCCGCCAGCGCCGGCCCGCGCACCGTCAGCGGCGACCCCGACGCCCCGCGCGGCAACGCAAACTCCGCCAGCCGCCGCACCGGCGCCGACTCCAACGCGTCGCCCGCCACCAGCGCGTCGTCCCACGCGAGGTTGCTCTCGCTCCAGCCGTCCAGCGCTTCCTCCGCCACGCCGTAGACCGCGAACCGCGCGTCCGGCACCATCGTCGAGAAACCCATGCCGCTCGGCTCCGGGTCCAGCACGAGTTCCACCTCCGCGAGCGTCCGCGGCGTCACCGCCGAAACGTCGAAACTCACCAGCGCCCGCCGCTCGTTCGTCCGGCTCAACGGCAGATCGGAATGCTTCACCATCAGCAGCGGCTGCGGTTCCGCGATCACATGGCCGCGCCGCGCATACGCGTCTTTCCCGCGCCCGAACGAGGTCGGGATCGAGGTCCAGCCGTCGATCCGCTCCAGCGCCGGGGCTCTCGCCGGTTCCACCGCGCCCGCCACCACCGCGCCCGACCGCACGTGAAAGTTTTTCCCCGCCGTGAGCGTTTTCGGTTCGCGGCCCGCCATCCCGTCGAGCCGCACCTCGCCCTCGAAGACGAAGACTTGCGAATTTCCCGTCGTGCTCGCCGTCACGCCGAACCGCGTGCCGAGGTCCACCACCCGCAGGTCCGCTGTCTCGATCGTGAAGCCTTTCGCCGCCGCCGGCACTTCCGCCGTCAGCGATCCTTCGATCAGGTGCGCGCGCATCGCGTCGATCAACGCAAGCCGCGTCGGCGCTTCCAGCGTCACCGTCGCGCCGCTCGCAAACCGCACCGTCGCGATGCCCTCCGCCAGCGCCAGCGTGCCCGCTCCGAGCGGCGAACGCTCCATCGTCGGCAACGTCGAGCCCGCCCACTTCGCGTTCTGGGTC
>JBILLY010000365.1:0-5386 GCA_044375835.1 Opitutaceae bacterium | reverse complement strand
GGACGACGGCTCGATCGGCATCTGTTCGACGCCCGCGGTCGCGGGCGACGCGGTCTACTACGTGAGCAACCGCGGCGAGCTGGTGTGCCGGGCGGCGGCGGACGGGAAGCTGCGCTGGCTGCTCGATATGCGGGCGGAGCTCGGGGTGCAGCCGAACCAGGCGTCGTCGTCGTCGCCGCTGGTGGCGGACGGGCTGGTGTTCGCGGTGACGGGGCACGCGGCGGATTTCAAGACGGGCAAGGTGAAGAACGCGGCGGCGCCGAGCTTCGTGGCGGTGGATGCCGCGACCGGGAAAGTGCGCTGGCAGGATGCGTCGCCGGGGGCGAAGATCATGACGGGCCAGTGGGGCTCGCCGGGCTACGGGACCTTCGGCGGCGAGGCGCAGGTGCTGTTTCCCGGCGGCGACGGCTGGCTGTATGCGTTTGCGGCGGGCACGGGCAAGCTGCGCTGGAAGTTCAACGGCAAGGCGCACGAGCCGGCGGCGGCGGGCGGGGGCGGGCACGACAACGTGTTCCAGTTTGTCGCGGCGCCGGTGACGGCGGGGGCGCGGTTTTACGCGGCGGTGGGCGAGCCGGAGGCGAGCAGCGGCGCCGGGGCGCTGCGCGGCGTGGAGGTGAGCGGGACCCCGGAGGCGCAGACGGCGAAGGAGGTGTGGCGGCTGGCGGGCGAGGAATTCAACGACAGCATCTCGATGCCGGTGCTGCACGACGGCGTGCTCTTCACGGCGGACGCGCCGGGCTTCGTGTATGCGGTCGATGCGGCGACGGGGAAGAAGCTGTGGTCGCACGACCTGAAGGCCAATATCTGGGGCTCGCCGCTGGTGGCGGACGGCAAGGTCTACGCGCAGAGCTCGGAAGGCACGGTGGCGGTGTTTGCGGCCGCGCGGGAGAAGAAGGTGCTGGCGATGAACACGGCGCTGCCCGACGTGGCGCACGGCACGCCGGTGGCGGCGAACGGCGTGCTCTACATCACGGGACAGCGGGCGCTGTTTGCGCTGGCGCTCGGGAAGGCGGCGCCGTGAACGCGAAACCGACCCGTCGCGACGAACCGACCGTCGGCAGGACCGGTGCCTGACCGAACTTTTCCGAATCCAGATCCCCCCATGAAACTCAAAGACGTGATGGCCGAGCTCGAGTCGATGGGCAGCGCGCAGACGAAGAAGACGTTTCTGCGGCACGGCGCGAAGGAGCCGTTCTTCGGCGTGAAAGTGGCGGACATGAAGACGATCGTGAAGCGGATCAAAGGCGACCAGGCGCTGGCGCTGGAGCTGTATGCGACAGGCAACGGCGACGCGCAGTATCTGGCGGGGCTCGTGGCGGACGGGAGCAAAATGACGCGGGCGCAGCTGCAGACCTGGGCGGAGACGGCGTCGTGGCGGATGGTGGCGGAGTGCACGGTGGCGTGGGTGGCCTGCGAACATCCGGAAGCGGCGGCGTTGGCGGCGAAGTGGATCGGCGCGAAGGACGCGCAGGTGGCGTGCGCCGGCTGGAACACGTGGGGCGCGCTGGCGGCGACGGTGCCGGACGCGGCGCTGCCGACCAAAGCGATGGGAGCGCTGCTCGAACGCGTGCCGAAGGAGATCGGGACGGCGCCGAACCGCGTGCGGTATTGCATGAACGGTTACGTGATCGCGGTCGGGACCTATGTCGCGCCGCTGGCGGACAAGGCGATGGCGACCGCGAAAAAACTCGGCGCAGTCGAGGTGGATGTCGGCGACACGGACTGCAAGGTGCCGGTGGCGGCGGTCTACATCGAGAAAGCGCGGCGCGGGGCGCCGGTGGCGCCGAAGCGGAAGACGGCGCGGTGCTGAAGGCATGGGCAACGGTATGAGCGGAGCGGGCGTTGAGTCGGAGCGGCGGGGCGGCATCTTCGCGGGCATGCGCCCGTTGTTGTCGCGTTACGTGTTGGTCCGGTGCGGGGCGGTGCTGCTGGTGCTGGTCGCGGTGTTCGCGGCGGCCGGGGCGGCGATCCTCGCGGTCGAGCGGCAGTTGGAGCGCGAGCACGTGGCGGCGGAGCGGCAGCGCGTGGTGCGCTGGGTGGACGACGTGCTGGAGGCGGGGGGCACGCCGCTGCGGCTGTTTGTGGAAAGCTATGCGCGGCGGACCTCGTTCACGCGGCCGGAGCGGGAGTCCTCGGGGGCCTCGCCGGAGACGACGCTGGCGTCGGGCATGCGGACGCACCGGCTGGCGGCGGCGTGGGTGGTGGAGGCCGACGGCACAGTGCGGATCGGGGCCGGCGCGGCGGACGGGGAGTTGCCGTTGCCGATCACCCCGGCGCAGTTGGCGGCGCAGCGGACGCGGGCGGTGCGGTTTTACCTGCGGTCGGGCGAGGCGCTGTTCGAGGTGCGCGGGGCGCGCCTGAGCGGCACGCAGCAGACGGCGGACCGGCGCGGCTGGCTCTTCGGGGCGGTGCGCGTGGATCGGGACGGCTTGCTGGCGCCGTTGACGCGGACGGGCGAGGAGGTGGCGATCCTGACGCCGCGGGAGGCGAACGTGTTGCGGGCGATGGAGCCGGGGACCTTTCGCGTGGACCGGGAGCTGAAAGACCTGGCGGGCTTGCCGGTGGGCGTGCTGCGGCTGGAGCGGCGGCCGCCGGGCGCGGACGCGAATGCGCGCACGTTTCGCACGGGACTCACGGTCATGGCGGGGATGGCGGCGCTGTCGATCGCGGTGCTCGGCGCGGGGCTGGCCTACTGGCTGGTGGCGCCGGCGCGCCGGATCCATCTGGCGCTGCTGCGGCAGGATGCGGACGCGATCCGGCCGCTGCTGGGCGCGGGCGGCGAGATCGGCCGGCTGGCGCAGGCGGCGAGCGCGGCGATCGAGCGGCAACTGCGGCTGGAGCGTTCGCTGGCGGAGCGGGAGCGGCTGGCGCGGGAGCTGCACGACGGGGTGGTGCAGTCGCTCTACGCGGCGGGCCTCGGCCTGGCCGCGGCGCAGGAGAAAATGGCGGCGCGGCCGGACGAGGCGAGGCGCGTGCTCGAGGACACGCGGACGACGCTGAACGACACGATCCGGGAACTGCGCGGCGTGATCGCGGGGCTGGAGCCGGAGGAGCTGCAGCACCGGAGTTTCGCCGAGGCGGCGCAGACGGTGGCGGCGTTCATGCAGGCGGTGCGCGCGGTGAAATTTTCCGTGGAGATCGACCAGCCGCTGGCGGCGCGGCTGTCGCCGCCGGAACGCATGCACCTGCTCCAGGTGGTGCGCGAGGCGGTGAGCAACGCGGTGCGGCACGGGCAGGCCGAGCGCGTGACCATCACGCTCCGCGCGGAGGCGGAAGGCGCGGTGCTGGAGGTGGCGGACGACGGGTGCGGCTTCGAGACGGGAGCGGCGCAGGGCGAAGGCCGGGGGCTGGCGAATTTCAACGCCCGGGCGCGGGAGATCGGCGGGGCGGTGACGGTGGAGTCGGACCGGGAGCGCGGCACGGTGCTGCGGCTGGTGTTGCCGCGGCTGGCGGGGACGGGGCACCGATGACCGCGCGCGCTCCGATCCGCCTGCTCATCGTCGACGACAGCCGCATCGTGCGCGCGGGGCTGCGGACGCTGCTGGAGACGGCGCGGGCCGAGCGCGCGATCGAAGTGGTGGGCGACGCGGATTCCGTGGCATCGGGCGTGGCCGAGGCGGCGCGGCTGCGGCCGGACGTGGTGCTGCTGGACGTGCGTTTGCCCGACGGTTCCGGCATCCGGGCGTGCCGCGAGATCGTGCAGGCGCGGCCCGAGGCGGCGGTGCTGATGCTGTCGTCGTTCGGCGGCGACGACGTGCTCTACGAGGCGGTGGTGGCCGGCGCGAAGGGTTTTCTGGTGAAGGAAATCGACCCGCAGCGGCTGGCGGAGGCGGTGGAAAACGCGGCGGAGGGCCGGGCGGTGCTGACGCCGGACGCGACGGTGCGGATCATGCGCCTGCTGCAGGGCGGGGCGCCGGCGCAGGCCGGGGCCGCGATCGCGTCGCTCTCGCGGATGGAACTCAAGGTGCTCGAGTTGTTGGCGGCGGGCCGGACCAACCGGCTGATCGCGGAGGCGCTCGGCCTGAGCGAAAACACGGTGAAGAACTATCTCGCGAACGTGTTCGCGAAGCTGAAGGTCGAGCGCCGCACGCAGGCGGCGGCGCTCTACCTGAAATCGAAGCTGGCGGCGCCGGGCGCGTAGGCCGCGGCGGGGCGGCGACTTCGGAGCGGCCGGAGGCGGGGGCGCATTCCGCACTCGCCGCGCGGGGGCGGAGCGGCTGCGATGCGCCGGTGGTGTCCCTCTCCCCGATGCAAGCCGATCCCCGTTTTCCCGCCATGAATTCCCGCCGTCTGTTCGCCGCGTTTCTCCTCGGTCTGGCTTCGGTGCCGTGCCTCGCGGCCGGCGATTGGCCGGAATTCCGCGGGCCGACGGGGCAGGGGCACGCCGCGGCGAAGGGGCTGCCGACGGAGTGGTCGCCGACGACGAATGTCGCCTGGAAGACGGCGGTGGCGGGCGCGGGGTGGTCGACGCCGACGATCGCGGGCGGGACAGTTTACCTGACGAGCGGCGTGCCCAACGGGGCGGGCGGGGTGTCGCTGCGCGAAGACGGGCGCGCCGCGGTGGGAGACGGAAGTGTTTGCGGCGACGGAGGCGAGCGTGCAGCCGATGCACGCGAAGAACAGCCCGGCGAGCCCGACGCCGATCGTGGCGGGCGGGCGCGTGTATGTGCATTTCGGGCACCACGGCACGGCGGCGCTGGACCGCGCGGGCAAGGTGCTGTGGCGGCAGAACGCGCTGGGCTACGATCCGCTGCACGGCAACGGCGGCTCGCCGGTGCTGGTCGGGGACAAGCTGGTGTTCACCGCCGACGGCGTGAAGGAGCCGTTTGTCGCGGCGCTGCAGGCCGAGACCGGGGCGCTCGCATGGAAGTCGGCGCGCAACTCGACGGTGAAACAGAAGTTCTCTTTCGCGACGCCGCTGGTGATCACGGTGGGCGGGCGCACGCAGATCATCGCGCCGGGCAGCGGCGCGGTGACGGCGCTCGATCCGGCGGACGGCCGCGAGTTGTGGCGCGTGAACTACGGCGGGGGTTTCTCGGTGGTGCCGCGGCCGGTGTTTGCGCACGGCCTGCTGTTTGTGGCGACGGGTTTCCAGCGGGCGGATTTGCTGGCGATCCGGCCGGACGGCGAGGGCGACGTGACGGACACGCACGTGGCGTGGCGCACGACGAAGGGCGCGCCGTTGACGCCGTCGGTCGTGGTCGTGGGCGACGAACTCTACGGCGTGAGCGACGCGGGGCTGGCGACGTGCTGGGATGCGAAGACGGGCACGGTGCACTGGCAGGAGAAGATCGACGGCAACTACTCGGCGTCGCCGATCGCGAACGACGGGAAGCTTTATTTTCTCAGCGAAAACGGCATCGGCACGGTGCTGGCGGCGGCGAAG
>JBILLY010000007.1:0-20955 GCA_044375835.1 Opitutaceae bacterium | reverse complement strand
CGTCGAGTTCGGGGACAGGGACGCGACGCCGAGGGCGGCATTGGCGGTGGCCGAGATGGCGCGGCCGCGCGAGGCCCAGATCGTGTATTGATCGCCGGCCACGTAGGGCGACTCGGTCTTCCGGTCGATGTCCCCTTTCTCCACGTCCACGTTCAGCTCGGTCTTCGCGAACGGGCGCCACTTGAGCGTGGCGTAGTAGCGGTCGGACTTGTCGTATTCGAAGTCCCGCCACGTGTGCGTCTCCTCCTTGGCCGTGGCCAGCCGAACGGCGAGCCGGTCGCGGACGATCGGCTGGTTGAGGTCGAGTTCGCCGCGCCGCCCGCCGTAGGAGCGGGCCGTGACGGCGAGCGAACCGCGCGCGTCGTTGAGGATGGCGCGCTTGGTCGACACGTTGACGATGCCGCCGGGGTTGCCCACGCCGAACAGGACGGCGTTGGGTCCGCGCGACTGGTCGATGCGGTCGGTGTTGAACGTATCGAAACGAACGCCGGGCGACTTGAAGAAGTTCACCGAGACCGTCCCGCCGCTGAGGCCGCGGACCCGGGTGGAGCGGCTCGACTCGGTGTTGCCGGTGTTACCGGCTAGGCGCGCATTCCCGATGTCCTCGTTGAAGTTCAGCTCGGTGCTGAGCATGTAAGGGGCGAGTTCCTCGAGGTTGGTGAGGCCGAGATCGCGCAGAAAGGTCTCGGTGAACGCGGAGGTAGGCGAAGCGACGTCCTTGAGATTCGAGTTGAGCCGGCTGCCCGCGAGCGTGGTTTGCGCCTGATAGCCGCGGTCGCGATCGGTGGAGACCTCGAACGGCGAGAGCACGACGGCTTTCGGCGCGTCACCGGCGTCCTGGCTCGGGCGGATGACTGCGGGTGCCGCCGTGGCCGCCCGGGGGGCGTTTGGGACGGTGGCCTCCTTGCGCACGGAAAAGAGCCCGGACTTCTCGTCGATCCCGACAGTGAGTCCCGTTCCGGCCACTATTCGATCGAGCGCGTCGCGCGGGGTGAGTTCGCCGCGGACTGCATTGGTTGTGGTGCCGCCGATGCTCTCGGCGGAGAACACGATCTCCCGGCCCGATTGCTGCGCGAACAGTTTCAATGTGCGGCTCGCGGCGCCGGCGGGAACGTCGAATGCCTTTGCGGCGGCATCCGCTGCCGGCAACGCCGTGGCGGTCATCAACACGACGCCAACAAGCAGAAGGGCGCGCGCGACGGCCGATGGCCCGGTGGGGAAACGGGAGGGACAGGTCATGGGGAGGGGGCTTCGATAACGAAACCGCTGGTTGAGAAATCCGTTAGCCGGCGCGAAATTTTCCTAACGGGAATCCGGCGCAGCGGTTTCGTTACGTTGCCCCACGTCGCAAGCGAACGGTTGCGCGCCGGGAGGGCATCCGCATTTTCCCCTTTCGTCCGCCGCCCCATGCCCCCGCCCGACTCCGATCTCGCCCGCTGGTTTGCCGAGCAAGTGCTGCCGCACGAGGCCGATCTGCGCGGCTGGCTGCAGGCGCGTTTTCCCGTGCTGACAGACGTCGATGACGTCGTGCAGGAGAGTTACCAGCGGCTGCTGCGTGTGCAGTCGACCGGGCCCATCGCGAACCCGCGGGCCTTCCTTTTCGTAAGCGCGCGGAATGTCGCGCTGAACCAGCTGCGCCGGTTGCGGCGGGAACGGCGCGACCTCTGGACGGAGAATGCGGTCGCTGCCACCCCGGCCGATGGCCCCCGGCCGCCCGACGCGGTGGCGGGCGACGAGGAACTGCAGCTCCTCGTCGCGGCGATCGAACAACTGCCCAGCCGCTGCCGCGAGGTAATGACGTTGCGCAAGATCGACGGCCTCTCCCAGAAGGAAGTCGCGGCGCGGCTCGGCATCGCGGAGCACACGGTCGAGGTGCACAGCCGACTCGGCCTGCAGAAATGCACGGAGTTTTTCCGCCTGCGCGGCTACGGCCGGGGCGGTCGTGCATGAATTCCTCCGATCCAGAATCGAGTCCCGCAACCGGCGCCGACGCCGAGGCCGCCGCCTGGGTGGTCCGGCACGAACGCGGGCTCACCGCCGGCGAGCAGGATGCGTTTTCCTCCTGGCTCGCGGCCGACCCGCGGCACCGCGGGGCGTTCGCCGAACAGCGCTGGAGCTGGGAGCAGCTCGATCGCCTCACCGGGCTGCCAACGTCCGCTCATGCCGTGCCCGACGAGGTGCCGCAGGCGCCGGCGGCGCATCGGACGGTTGCGCGCCGGAAATTCACGGTGCCGCTGGTCGCGGCGTGCGTGGTCGTGGCCGCGACGGCCGTTTTTTTCTACCAACCGCGGGCCACGCTTCCCACCGGCGCGGCGCATCCGCTGGCCCTGTGCGAGGAGCAGACGCTCGCCGACGGTTCGCGTGTGGATCTCAACCGCGGCGCCGGGATTACCGTGCTGTTCACCGCGAACGAGCGCCGCGTGCGCCTCGAGCGGGGCGAGGCCCATTTCGCCGTCGCGAAGGATCCGAGCCGCCCGTTTGTCGTGGAGATCGGCGGGGTCGCGGTGCGCGCCGTCGGCACGGCCTTCAGCGTGAACCGCGGCGCCGATTCGGTGGCCGTGCTGGTGACGGAAGGAACCGTGGCGGTGACCTCCCCGTCAGCCGCGGCGGATGTGCCTTCGCCGCTGGTCTCCGCCGGCAACAAGGCGGTCGTCTCGCTCTCGCCCCGCGCCACGGCCGCGGTAATCGCCACGGTGGACCCCGCCGAGATGGAGGAGCGCCTAGCGTGGAAACCGCGCCTGCTTGAGTTCGACGAAGCGCCGCTCGCGGAAATCGCCGCGGAATTCAACCGCCGCAACCCGGTGCGGATCGAAATCACCGATCCCGCGCTGCGCGCGCGCCGGCTGAGCGCCGCGCTGCGCTCCGACAACGTCGAGGGTTTCGTGCGGATGCTCGAGTCGGACTTCGGCGTTCAGGCGACGCGCTCGCACGCCGGTGTCATCGCGCTCCGGACCCGCCGGTGACGCTCTCCGGGCGGACGGGGGAGCGCTTTCGGCGCCGAGCGGCCCGCGGGTAGGTGGACGGTGCGATCGAGAGACCACCGACCTGCTCCCGCCGCGGCGAGGTGGCCGCAACGTTGCTTCCCGCAACGCCCGTGGGATCGAAAAGCCCGATGGCCCGCGCGCCGGCCCGATCCCGGATCGCGCCCTGCACTTGGCTCGCCGCCGATGTGTTTTGGGAGGGCGCGCATCGCCCCGCCCGTCTACGAGCGCCGGACGTCGCGGTCCCTGGACGCAGCGGTCTCGACGCTCGCGCCGGCCGAGGCACCGATCCATCGCCGGCGTCCGCGTCGCGCGCTGCGGTTTTTTTTGCTTGGCGCGGGGCGTGGCCCGGTGCGGCGCCGCCCGGTTGAGGCCGGAGATTTCGGGGCGGCGAAGCACACTGCGCGAGCGGGCGCCGGGTGGCGGGCCGGCGGAGGGCGGCGGCTCAGTTTTCGAGTTTCTTCTTGGTGCGCTCGTCGTCGCGCGCTTTGCGCTTTTCGGCCTTCGATTTCTTCGCGCCGCCGGCGGAGGCGGCGCCGGGGCGTTTCGGCGCGCCGCCGAGCGGGTCGGCCATGCCGTCGAGCCAGGTGTCGTAGCGTTGGGTCAGTTCGGCGACCTTGGCGGCGTTGGCGGAGGCGAGGTCCGTCGTTTCGGCGGGATCGCGCGCGAGGTGGAAGAGTTCGACCTTGGGCTGGGCGCGCTGCTGGACGAGTTTCCAATCGCCGGAGCGGACGGCGAAGCCGCCCGCTTCGCCGCCTTCGCTCCAGTAAAACGTGTCGATGTGCCGGGTGGTTTTGCCGGTGAGCAGCGGGAGCAGGCTGCGGCCGTCGAGCGGCCGGTCGGTCGGCGGCGGGAGGCCGGCGGCGTCGAGCGCGGTGGGCAAAATGTCGAGCGAGGTGACGGGGGTGTCGAGCGTGCGGCCGCCCGCGAAACCCGCGGGCCACGACACGATGAACGGCGTGCGGATGCCGCCCTCGTAGTTTTGCTGTTTCGCGCCGCGGAGGGGCGTGTTGACGGCGCCCATCGCGCGGGAGCCGCCGTTGTCGGTGAGGAAAAAGAGGAGCGTGTTTTCCCAGACGCCCTCGCGCTTGAGCGTGTCGACGACGCGGCCGACACCGAGGTCGAGATGGTGGAGCATCGCCATGAGCACGGCACGGGCCTCGGTGAGTTCGGGAAACTGCCGCCGGATCCGCGCGATGTCCTCGGCGGGGGCTTGGGCGGGCGCGTGGACGGCGTTGTAGGCGAGGTAGACGTGGAAGGGGCGCGCCTTGTGCGCGGCGATGAAGGCGACGGCTTCGTCGGTCAGGCGGGTGGTGAGGTAGCCGGAGTCTTTGACGACCTGCCCGTCGCGATACATGGGGCCGTTGTCGGGGGCCTTTTGGGCCAGGTCGAAATAGTCATGGCCGCCGCGCCCGAGGAACCCAAACCAGTGGTCGTAGCCGCGGCCGACGGGGCTCTGTTCGAGCGTGAGGCCGAGGTGCCATTTGCCGAAGGCGCCGGTGATGTAGCCGGCGGGCCGGAGGAAGCGCGGGAAGATTTTTTCCGACAGCGCCATGCCGCTGCCGCCCTCGCCGGCGGTGTAGACGCCGGCGCGCTGCTGGTAGCGTCCGGTGAGCAGGCCGGCGCGGGTGGGCGAGCAGACGTTGCCGGTGATGTAGGCTTGGCTGAACCAGACGCCGCCGCGGGCGAGGGCGTCGAGGTGCGGGGTGACGACTTCCTTCGGGTGGTGCGGGTTGAAGCCGATGTCGGCGTAGCCTTGGTCGTCGCTGAGGATGACGACGACATTGGGCGGGCGCGGGGTGGCGGCGCGGGCGGGCGGCGGCGCCAGCAGCGAGGTGACGACGAGGAGGCCGGTGAGGGCGAGAAGGGTGGAGGTCATGGGGTGGCGGCGGTCGACCGCAGGGGCGAAAACGGAGCTGTATGCGAAGCCATCGGGGCGGGGCGAGCGGGCGGGAGGTTGGGCGGCCGCGACGGGTTGCGCCATCCCGATCGCGGCGAAGTCGAGCGAGAGGCGGAGCGTGCGACGGGTAAGCGTTTCTCGCCCTGATTTTACCGGCTGCTCACCCAAAACGGGGTTGCGGGTGCCGGGAGGCTCCTTTTTCCTCCGGCGCATGGCACTGCTTTCTTCGGCGGCCCAGACCCAGGCCCAATCCTCCCGCGGCGCTCCGGCGAAAAAGGGCGGTATTGTCGCGGCCCAGGCGCTGGCGAAGCAGAAGGCCCTCGAGAAGAAGGCCAAGACCTACAAGTTGCCGCTCGGCGAACTCGCGATGTTTACCCAGCAGATCGCGTCGCTGCTGACGGCCGGTCTGCCGCTCGTGCAGTGTCTCGAGGCGTTGCAGGACCAGACGGAAGATCCGGTTTTCCGCATCGTCATCCGCGACGTGCGCGCCGACATCTCCCAAGGCAATTCCTTCTCGTCGGCGGTGCGGAAGTTCCCCAACTCCTTCAACACCCTGTTCGTCTCGATGGTCGAGGCCGGCGAAGCGTCCGGCGGCCTGGCGGAAATTCTGCTCAAGGTCGCGGGCTACTTCGAGTCGACGGTCAAACTGACGAAGAAGGTGAAGTCCGCGATGACCTACCCGATCGCGGTCATCGGCCTGGCGGTGGCGCTGGTCAACGTGCTGCTGATTTTCGTGATCCCGGTGTTCGCGGCGATGTTCGCGGACTTCGGCGCCAAGCTGCCCGCGCCGACGCAGTTCCTGATCGACCTCTCCGATTTCATGAAGGCCTGGTGGTGGGCGATCGGACTCGGGGCCTACGGCACCTGGTGGGGCATCGGCAAGTTCACCGCGACCCCGAACGGCCGCCGCGTGAAGGACCAGTTCCTCGTGCGCGCCCCGATCTTCGGGAATCTGATCCACAAGATCGCGCTGTCCCGTTTTTGCCGCACCTACGCGACCCTGATCCGTTCGGGCGTGCCGATCTTGCGCACGCTCGAAATCGTGTCCGCCGCGTCGAACAAGGTGCAGATCGAGGATGCCTGCGAGGAGATCGCCAAGCACGTGAGCCAGGGCGGCCAGGTCTCCGAGGTGCTGGCGGCCAATCCCTTTTTCCCGCCGATGATGAAGCACATGGTGAAGGCCGGCGAATCCACCGGCAACGTCGACGGCATGATGAACAAGGTGGCCGATTTCTACGACGTGGAGTGCGAGGCGACCGTCTCCGCGCTCACGTCGCTGATCGAGCCGATGCTCATCGTCTTCCTCGGCGTGGTCGTCGGCGGCATCGTCATGGCGATGTTCCTCCCGATCTTCCAGCTGGGTGCGGTCGCGGGCGGCCTCTGAGGCCGGTCCGCCCACCTGCCGGTTGACATCGGGGAGCCTCCCCCGGAACGTCGCTTCCCGCTTCATGCCTTCCGTTCTCATCGTCGACGACCTCGTCTCCATCCACGAGATGCTCGAGGCCGTCATCCAGCCGACCGGTTTCGCGACGTCGTTCGCGACCGACGGGGAAAAGGCCCTCGTCCGCTACAAGGCCGACAAATACGATCTCGTGCTGGCCGACATCGACATGAAGCCGATGGACGGGATCACGCTGCTGAAGCAGCTGAAGCTCTACGATCCGAGCGCGGTGGTCGTCATCATGACGGCCTACGCGTCGACCGAGAGCGCGGTGCAGGCGCTGAAGCACGGCGCGTTCGACTACCTGCAGAAGCCGTTTCGCGTCGACGAGCTGATCGCGACGCTGCGCCGCGGCCTCGAGTTCCGGAAATTCCAGGCCGAGCGCGCCGCGGCGGGCCTCGCGCCCGGGGTGAAGACCTCCGACATCGACAGCCGCCTGATCGGCAAGAGCGTGCGGCTCACCAAGCTGATCGCGCAGGTGAAGAAGCTCGCGACCGTGCGCACGCCGGTGCTGCTGCTGGGCGAAAACGGCACGGGCAAGACCGCGGTCGCGGAGATCCTGCACGCCGCGAGCGGCGCGCCGGACGCGGCGTTCGTGCGGATCGATTGCTCGCTGAGCTCCGCCGCCAACATCCGGGAGGGCTTGATCGGCCAAAACGGCGAGGGCGGCTCGTGGGTGAAGCAGGCCAAGGGCGGCACCCTTTTTCTCCAGCATCTGCAGTGTCTGAACGAGGCCGTGCAAAAAGAACTCGTGAGCGTGCTGCGCAACACCGCGCACGGCTTCCGGCTCGTCTGCACCACGTCGGAGGACCTCGAGAAGCTGGTCGACGAAGGCAAGTTTCACGACGAGCTCTTCTACCGGGTGGCGTCGCTGCCGGTCGTGGCACCGCCGCTGCGCGAGCGGCTCGAGGACATCCCGCCGCTCGTGAAACACTACGCGGGGCAGGCGGCCAACCCGCTGTTCGACGCCAATCTGATCGAGTTCACCGCCGATGCGCTCGCCGTGATGACGGCCTACCATTGGCCGGGCAACCTGACGGAGCTTTTCCAGGTGGTCTCGAAGATCGCGGCGACCACGGAGACGCGCGTGATCACCTCGCAACAGCTGCCGTTGCGGCTGCGCGAGCTGAAGCACTGGCCGACGCTCGACGAATACCTCGTCGGCCAGCGCCGCCAATACATCGACTCGGTGCTGCATGCCTCGCACGGCGACAAAGCCGCCGCGGCCAAGGTTCTCGGCATCCCGGTCGCGGATCTGGGTTGAGGGCGGACGACGCGGCAGTGGCGCGCCCCGGCCCGGGCCGGCCGAAAATGCGGTAACGGCGGCGGCGGCGCCGGCGTTCAACGCGGCACCTATGATCCGCTCCATCCGTGTCCCCCGCGTCGTTGTCCTCGCTGCCGTCTTCGGGCTGGCGGCGTCGGCGTTTGCCGGCGAACCGGCGGCGCCCCGTCCGGGCGGCGCCCGACCCGCGCCGTCGGCCGCGCAGCAGCAGACTCTCGCCCAACTGAAATCCGATCTCGCGGCGATCAAGGCGGGCTCGACCGCGACGCCCGCGCAGAAGGAGGCGCTGGCGCAGAGTTTGCAGGCCTGCGTGCAGGGAGCGACGAAACCATCCGCGGCGGCGGTGGAAGCGTTGGCGGCGAGTGTTTCGGCGGCGGTGGCGGATCGCAGTGTGACGCCGAGAGAGAAAGCGGCGATCGCGGCGGCGGTGCAGGGCGTCCTGGCGAGCGCCGGCGTGCCGGCGAGCGAGGTCGAGGCGCTGGTCGATGCGGCGCAGGCGGCGTTGACGGCCGCCGGGCTGTCGAAAGAGACGGCGCAGACCATCGCGCGGGATTTGCAGGCGATCGCGACGGAGCTGGCCAAGAAAACGGCCGCGCCCAAGGCGGCGAAGTCGGCCCGGAAAACCGCGGCGCCCTGAACGGCGGGGGCGGCGCGCGGGTCGGCCGCCCGCGGTTCGGGAAGAAAAACGAAAAAACCTGTAATCGTCCGCCCGGAATCGGTTACCGGACGGTATGAGGCAGTTCCATTTCCGCTCGGCCCGGGTCGGGTGCGGCGACCGCGCCGGGGCGCGTCCCGGGGAGGGGCGCGCGTAATCGCTTGGCCCGGCCCGCCGGCGCCGCTTCCCTCCCGCTTCCATGGAACCCGCCGTGTCCGCCGGCCGACCGCAGCAGTTCGAGAACACGCGCTGGAGCCTGATCGTGCAGGCCCGGGGCGAGGGGCCGCTCGCGCGCGCCGCGCTGGAAACGTTGTGCCGCGGCTACTGGTTTCCGCTGTATGCGTTCGTGCGGCGCAGCGGTTATCCGCAGCACGACGCGGAGGACCTGACGCAGGCGTTTTTCTCGCACGTGCTCGAAAGCGATTTCATCGGGCGCGCGGTGCCGGAGAAGGGGCGCTTCCGCTCGTTCCTGCTGGTGTCGCTGCGGAATTTTGTCGCGAAACAGCACGCGCGCGAGGCGTCGCAGAAACGCGGCGGCGGCCAGCGGCCGGTGGACTTCGACGAGAACGCGGCCGAAGAGCGGCTCGGGGTGCAGGGGCCGTCGTCGCTCACGCCGAGCGAACTCTACGACCGGGACTGGGCGTTGACGCTGCTCGAGCAGGCGCTCGACCGGTTGGAGGCGGAGCAGCGGGCGATGGGCAAGGCGGCGCTCTTCGCGCGGCTGCGGCCGTTTTTGCGCGCGGGTCAGCAGCGCGGCGACTACGAGGCGGTCGCGGCCGAGCTCGGCGTGGCCAAGGGCACGCTCACCGTGGCGGTGCACCGGCTGCAGCAGCGCTACCGCGCGCTCGTGCGCAGCGAAATCATGCAGACCCTCGCCAATCCGGCCGACCTCGACGACGAGCTGCGGCACTTGTTTTCGCTGCTGGGCGCCTGACGAACACCATGCCGACGACCGAAGCCGTTTCCACGCCGTGTCCGACCTGCGGTGCCGCGCGCGATGCGCGTTTGCTCGGCGGGCTGTGCCCGCGCTGTGTCTCGGGGTGGATGCTGGAGGATGTGCCGGCGCCGGCGGGCGGCACGGTGTCGCCGCCGCCGGGCGGGAGCGGCTCGGGCCTCACGATCGGGCGGATGGGCGATTACGAACTCATCGAGGAACTCGGGCGCGGCGGGATGGGCGTGGTTTACCGGGCGCGGCAACTGAGCCTCGACCGCTGCGTGGCGCTGAAACTGATGCACGCGGGGCAGCTGGCCGGGAAAGAGCAGGAGCAGCGGTTTTTCCGCGAAGCGCGGCTGGCGGCCAGCCTGCGGCACCCGGGCATCGTCGCGATCTACGATCTCGGGCGGCTGGAGGGGGCGCCGTTCTTCACGATGGAACTCGTGGAAGGCTCCAACCTCGATCACCTGCTGGCCGACGGGCCGGTGGCGCCGGCGCGGGCGGCGGAGCTGGCGATGATCGTGGCGCAGACGGTGGGGCATGCGCACGAGCACGGTGTCGTGCACCGCGACCTGAAGCCGGCGAACATACTGCTCGATCTCGACGGGCGGCCGAAGGTGGCGGATTTCGGCTTGGCGAAGAATCTCACGGGGGGAGCGGTGCACTCGACCCAGCTCGGGCTGTTGCTCGGCTCGCCGGCGCACATGGCGCCGGAGCAGGCGGCGGGCGACACGAGCGGCCAGCCGGCCGTGGATATCTACGGGCTCGGCGCGTTGCTCTATCATCTGCTCACGGGCAGTCCGCCGCACCGCGGCGCGTCGCTGCCGGAGGTGCTGCGGCGCGTGGCGGAGGAGCCGCCGCTGCCGCCGCGCGCGCTCGTGCCGGCCGTGCCGGAGCCGATCGAAGCGATCGTGTTGCGCTGCCTCGCGAAGGACCCGGCGAGCCGCTACGCCTCGGCGGGCGAGGTGGCGGCGGAGTTGTCGCGGTTTCTTTCCGGCAAGCCGGTCGAGGCGCTGGGGGAGCGCGGGTCGATGTCGCCCTTTGTGCTCGACGGGGCGAATCCGCGGTTGCGCGCCTACGATCTGTTTCTGCAGGCCCTGCAGCTGCACGACGCGCGCGGGCTGTTGGCGGCCTCGATGCGCGAGGTGCAGGACCTGCTGCACCAGGCGGTGCGGCTCGATCCGCGCCTGGCCCGCGCCCACCTGCTGCTGAGCGAGACGCATCTGGCGAACTTCTTCATCGGGTTCGACCCGACGTCGGCGCGGCTGCGGCAGGCGGAGGAGGCGTTGCGCACGGCGGAGCGCCTCAACGCGGAGGTGTCGGAGATCATGCGCATGCGGGCTTTCCTCCTCTACTGGGGCAAGCGCGACCACGCCGCGGCGGCGGCGGCCTTTGCGCAGACGGTGCGGGCGATGCCGAACAGTGCGGACGCGCACTACAACCTCGCGCTGGTGCACCGGCGGATGGGGCGGTTTGCGGAGGCGATCGCGGGTTTCGAGCGGGCGCGGCAGCTCGATCCGCGCAACCCGCGCATCGCGCGCGAGACGGCGTTCACGCTCGAGATGGTGCGCGACTACGCGGGGGCGCTGCGGGTGTTCGAGGTGCAGCGGCAGGCGGCGCCGCACGACCCGGAGCTGCAGACGCATGTGGCGATGAGCCGGCTGTGTCTCGACGGCGACGTCGAACGCGCGATCGCGACGCTGGCGGCGCTGCCGGCCGATCCGGAGGGCACGGTGGGGGCGTGGCGGAGCTGGCTGCTCGCGTGGTGCGGGCGCCCGACCGAGGCGCTCGCGTGGCTGCCGCCCCTGCGGGCGCGGGGCGACGTGGAACTCGCGGAGGAGCTGTTGCATCACTGCCGGGTGCGGCGCGCGGCCGACGATCCCTCGTGGCGGCCGCTGGCGGAGCGCGCGCGGGCGTTGTTGGAGCCGTTGATGCCGGAGGCGCACACGGGCACGGCCTACGCGATGATGATGCTCGCGATGCTGGAGGGCATGCTCGGCGAAGCGGTGCGGGCGGTGGCGTTGGCGGACCGGGCGGTGGCGTTGCGGCCCATGGCGCAGGATGCGGTGCTGGGCGGCGCGCTGGCGGGCGCGTTGCTGATCCGGCGGGAGCCGGGCCGGCTCTTCGCCTACGCGTATGCGGGGGAGACGGAGCGGTTTTTCGCGGCGCTCGCGCCGCTGGTGAACACGTCCTCGGTGATCGATCCGGTGATCTTGCGGCTCGATCCGTGTTTTGCGGCGTTGCGGCTCGACCCGCGGTTCGAGGCGATCATGGCGACGGCGAAATCGCCGCTGGGAGGGGAAGGGGCGGAAAAGGTGGGAGCTGAGAGTTGAGCGCCCGGAGGCGGGCAGACGGCGGTGCCATCGGGCCGGTGGGCGCGCGGAAGGCGCCGGGGATCGTGGGGCGGCGCGCGTCCCGACCCGGCGGGCAGGGACGCCCGCCGCGAACAAGGCTGCCGGTTCTTCCGGTGCGCGCTCAGAGCGCGAAGAGAAAAATCGCGGAGGCGGCGCAGATGGCGACGTGCTGGCGGCCGTCGACGAGGAAGGTGATCGGGTTGGCCATGATCGAGCCGCCGCAGGAGAAGCGCCACAGCGGGGCGCCGGTGCGGGCGTCGAGGGCGAAGAACCAACCCTCGCGGCTGCCGCCGAAGACGAGGCCGCCGGCGGTCGAAAGCAGGCCGGCCATCGAGGCGGTGTTGAGCGGAAACTCCCAGCGCAGCGCGCCGGTGCGGACGTCGAGGGCCTTGACCACGCTCTCGGGTTCCTGGCCGAGGGGATTGCGGAAATCGCCGCCGAGGTAGGGCGCGCCGGGCACGTAGCGCTGCTTCATTTTGTAGAAGATGTCGCCGTTGTTGACCGTGGTCTGGACGTAGAAGAGCCCGGTCTGCGGGCTGTAGGTCGGGCTGAACCAATTGGTGGCGCCGCCCATGCCGGGCAGCACGAGCGTGCCGGCGGCGGTGGGCGTGGCGGCGGGGTCGACGATCGGGCGGCCCTTGGCGTCGAGGCCCTTGGCCCAATTCATCGGGGCGAACGGCGTGCCGAGCAGAAACTCGCCGGTCACGCGGTCGAGGATGTAGTAGAAGCCGTTGCGGTTGGCCTGGACGACGACTTGGCGGAGACGGCCGCCGAGTTCGAGGTCGAGCAGCACGGGGATCTGGTTCGACGCGCGGTCGTGCACATCGTGCGGCGTGTGCTGAAAGTGCCAGCGGAGTTTGCCGGTGTCGGGGTCGAGGGCGAGCAGGCTGCAGGAGTAGAGGTTGTCGCCGGGACGGTTGTCGCCGTCGATGTCGGGGCCGGGGTTGCCGGTGCCCCAGTAGAGGAGGTTGAGCTGCGGGTCGAAGGTGCCGGTCACCCACGTCGGGGCGCCGCCGGTGCGCCAGCCGTCGCCGTCGCCCCAGGTTTCGTGGCCGGGCTCGCCGGGACCGGGGACGGTCCAGAACCGCCAGGCGCGCGCGCCGGTGGCGGCGTCGTAGGCGTCGAGGAAACCGCGGATGCCGTATTCGCCGCCGGAGATGCCGACGACGATTTTGTCTTTCACGGCGAGCGGGGCGCCGGTGATCGAGTGGCCGGTCTTGTAGTCGGCGACGACGACATCCCACCGCTCGCGGCCGGTGGCGGCGTCGAGGGCGACGAGGTGGCAGTCGTAGGTGGCGAGGTAGAGGGTGTCGCCGAGGACGGCGAGGCCGCGGTTGACGGGGCCGCAGCAGCCCTGGACGTCGGACGGCAGCGGGCGGCGGTAAGTCCAGAGCGCGCGGCCGCTGCGGCCGTCGATGGCGGTGACGATGTTGGGGCGCTCGGTGACGTAGAGGATGCCGTCGACGACGAGCGGGGTGCACTCGAGTTTTCCGCCGGCTTCGCGGGCCTGGTAGACCCAGGCGGCGCGGAGGTCTTTCACGTTGGCGGCGGTGATCTGGGCGAGCGCCGAGTGGCGGAGGCCGTCGTAGGAACCCGAATACGTGAGCCAGTCGCCGGGCGTCGCGGCGGCGCGGAGCAGGCGGGCGTAGGGGACATCGAGCGGGGCGGCGGCGCGCGCGGTCGCGGCGAGGCCGGACGCGAGCAGCGGCGCGAAGGCGACGGCGAGCCAGAGGCGCAGGCGGACCGGGCGCGCGAGCGGGCGAGGGACGGCGGTGAAACGAAATGGGTTCATGGCGTGCCGCGGAGGGAGACGAGGTAGGCGACGAGGTCGTCGATTTCGGCGGGCGAAAACACCGCGCCGTAGGCGGGCATCGGGGAGTAGCCACGCTCCTTGCGGAGGGCGGCGAGGTCGGCCTTGACGACGGAGTGGATGCGGCCGTCGGTGTCGCGGAACTGCAGGGTGAACGGGTCCTCGTTGAGGCGGACGCCGGCGAGGTCGCGGCCGTCGCGGGTGGTGACGCGGACGAAGAGAAAGTTTTCGGGCAGGCTGACGTCCGCGCGGTAGGGCATGGAACTCTGGGGCACGTCGGCGGCGGGTTCGAGCAAGGCGCGGCGGAGGTGGACGGCGCTGCGGCGGCGGCCGATGGCAGTGAGATCGGGGCCGAGCGGGCCGCCGCGGCCGCGGACGGTGTGGCAGGTGGCGCAGGCGCCGCGGCCGGCGTAGAGCTGCGCGCCGCGGGCGGGATCGCCGGAGACGGTCTCGAGCGGGAGTTCGCCGAGGGCGCGGACGAAGGCGGCGAGTTGGGCAATTTCGGGGGCGGAGAGGCGCGAGGCGGGCATCTCGGTGCCGGGCAGGCCGAGGGTGATGATGCGGACGAGCGCGGCGTCGTCGGTGGCGCGCGGGAGGGTGGGGACGGCGAGGGCGGGGCCTTTGCCGCCTTCGCCGCGGGGGCCGTGGCAGAACGCGCAATGCGCGGCGAAGTGGGCGGCGCCGGCGGCGCGATCCGCGGGCGTGGCGGGGAGCGGTCCGAGCACGGCGCCGGGGGCGACGGGGGTCGGGCGGTGGGCTTCCTGCGCGCGCAGAGCGAGGGAGAGCGCGACGGCGAGGAGCGTGGCGACGGCGGCGGCGGTGAACGGGCCTGGGGTGAGGCGGCGGGGCACGGGCGGAGCGTGGGAGATTTGCGGGGCGGGGCGAGCCCGGGTTCGGGCGGGCGGATGAATTTCGGGGAACGAGAACGGCGAACGCAGGAGCGGTGGCTAGGCCGCGAGGAGGCGCGAGAATCCGGGGTGCGTTCGGGAGGTGGCCGTGCGCCCGGCGGCGCGCGGGCTGTCGCCACGGGACGACGAGCGAGGCCTTCGACTGGCAGGCGCGGGAAACGGGACGTCGCGCAAGGGTCGGACAGCCTGTGTCCGACCTGGCGGTGTAGGGTGGGCGCATGAACCTCACCCGTCGTCCCAGCTATGGAGTCCTCACCCTCACGCCCCAATTCCTCCGCCAGCTGCGGCAGGAGTGGTCGCCCGTCGAATCGGTGCCCGCGAGCCGCCCGGCGGCCGATGCAACGGGCGAGGCCGGCCGCGGGAGGCTGGCGCAGATCATCCCTTTTCCGACGGGCGCGGGCGGTTGGACGCCGCCGGCGGGCGCGCAGCGGATGTTGGCGGCCTGAGCTGCGGTCCGCGCGGCCGACGCGGGACGAAGGCGGCTCCGGGCGCCGTGCGCGGGCGTCGAGGAGGGCGCCGACCGCCGGAGCGGCGGCGGTTTACCAGCCGGCGGCCTGCCCGTCTTTGCGGCTCTCGCTGGCGCCGGAGTAGACCTTGTTTTTCGCGTCGTAGCGGATCGCCTGATACCCGCCGAAGCCGCCGAGGTCGGTGCGGAGGTCGTGGCCGCGGCGCTTGAGTTCGGCTTGGGTCGACCACGGCACGCCGGTCTCGAGGTAGACGAAGCCGCCGGCGGCCATCTTGGGGGTGTCGTAGTCGGTGGAGCCCTCGTGCTGCCAGCGTGCGGCGTCGCCGGCTTCCTGGAGATTCATGCCGAAGTCGACGAGGTTGACGACGATCTGCACGTGGCCCTGCGGCTGCATCGCGCCGCCCATGAGGCCGAAGCTCACGAGCGGTTGGCCGTCCTTCATGATGAAGGCGGGAATGATGGTGTGGAACGGGCGCTTGCCGGGGGCGTAGTCGTTGGCGTGGCCGGCCTCGAGGGTGAACATCTCGCCGCGGTTCTGGAAACCGAAGCCGAGGCCGGGGACGACGACGCCGCTGCCCATGCCGCGGTAGTTGCTCTGGATGAGGGAGACCATGTTGCCGTCGGCGTCGGCGGTCGTGAGGTAGATCGTGTCGCCTTCCTGGAGGGCGGGGTTGCCGGCGTCGTAGGTCTTGGCGGCGCGGTCGAGTTTGATGAGGGCGCGGCGCTCGGCGGCGTATTTTTTGGAGAGCAGGCCGGCGAGCGGGATTTTGGAGAACTCGGGGTCGGCGTAGAATTTGGCGCGGTCCTCGAAGGCGAGTTTCTTGGCCTCGATCATCACGTGCAGGGCGTCGGGGGAATTGAAACCCATGGCGCGGAGGTCGTAGCCCTCGAGGATGTTGAGCATCTGGAGGGCGGCGATGCCCTGGCCGTTGGGCGGGAGTTCGTAGACATCGTAGCCGCGGTAGTTGACGGAGACGGGCTCGACCCAGGTGGAGGTGTGGCGCTCGAAGTCGGCGAGGCGGAGAAAGCCGCCCTGCGCGGCGTGGGCGGTGAAGAAAGCGTCCATCTTTTGCGCGAGTTCGCCGCGGTAGAAGGCGTCGCGCCCGCGGTCGGCGATCGTGGCAAGGGTGCGGCCAAGGTCGGGGTTTTTGAAGATCTCGCCCTTGGCGGGGGCGCGGCCGCCGGGGGCGAAGGTGGCGGCGAAGGCGCCGGGCTCGGGGCTGAGCAAGGGGACGCTGCGGGCCCAATAGTAGGCGATGAGCTCGGAAACCGGAAAACCGTCGCGCGCGTAGGCGATGGTGGGCGCGAGCAGGCGCGTCATCGGGAGGTGGCCGAATTTTTTGTGCAGCTCGAACCAGCCGTCGACGGCGCCCGGGACGGAGATCGGGAGCAGGCCGCGGGCGGGGATGGTTTTCACGCCGCGTTTTTCAAGCTCGGCGAGGAGCCGGGGGCGCGAGAGGCCGAAGGGGGAGCGGCCGGAGGCGTTGAGGCCGTGGAGCTTTTTGGTCTTCGCGTCGTAGACGATGGCGAAGAGGTCGCCGCCGATGCCGCAGCCGGTGGGCTCCATGAGACCGAGGGCGGCGTTGGCGGCGATGGCGGCGTCGACGGCGGAGCCGCCTTGCTTGAGAACTTCGAGTCCGACTTGCGTCGCGAGCGGGTGGCTGGTGGCGACCATGCCGTGTTGCGCGAGCACTTCGGAGCGGGTGGCGAAGGGGTGGCCGGTGATGCGGTCGATCTGGGCGGAGAGCGGGGCGACGGCGAGGGCCAGGGCCGCGGCGACGGGCGCAAGTGCGGCGGCGAGACGGAGAGCGGCGGTGCGGGTGGGCATGGGCGGGAGCGTGGGCGGACCGGCCTGCGCGGTCAAATGGGCGTCGGCGCGTCAGGCGCGGAAGCGCGGACGGTGTGATGGTTGTTGGGTAGCGGGCTTGCTGAACTTCAGAAATCGCGCCCACGTCCGAGCAGAGTTTCCTTCTTCCTGATTCTTTTGGCGCAAAGAGGCGCAAGAAACCCGTCGGCAACGTCGCTCTCAATGCGCCTATAGGCGCGCGGGCTATGGTCGGCGGCGCGGATAGGCGGTCTTTGTGTCTCTTTGCGGCCCGTCAGTCTACGGGTGGGGGCGCGGTGTGGGTGTGCGGGGCAACGGCGGGCGCAGAGTGTTTTTGGGATTTGGCGGCGCGCGGGCGGGGCGGCAGGCTGCGGGCATGTCGCGACGCCTTTTGACCATGACCTTGCTCTCGATGCTTTCCCTCGCGCCCGCGGACGCGGCCGACACCGGCGCGCTGCAGGAGCGCGCGGACCGGTTTCTCGCGCTCACCAACGCCTCGTATCAGGCGCTTTATTACGTCGAGTCCGCGGCGCAGTGGAAGGCGGCGACGGACGTGACGCCGGCGCACGACGCGGCGGCGGAGACGGCGGGCAAGGCGCGCGCGGCCTTCGTCGGCAATCCGGCGCTGATCAAGGAGACGAAGGAACTGCTCCTGTTCCGCGGGCAACTGAAGGAGATCACCGTGCGGCAGCTGGAGCGGCTGCTGCTGATCGCGTCGGAATCGCCGATGACGAACCCGACGCTGACGGCGGCGCGCATCGAGGCGGAGACGGCGCAGGGCTCGACGCTGAATGCGTTCGAGTTCCGGCTCGGCGGGCAGGTCGTGACGGCGAACGAGATCGACAACCGGTTGCGCGCCTCGAAGGACGTGGCGGAACGGCAGGCGGTGTGGGAAGCCTCGAAGGAATCGGGCAAGGCGCTGAAGGACGGCCTCGTGAAATTGCGCGACCTGCGCAACGGCGTGGCGCGCGAGATGGGTTATACGGATTATTTTTCGCTGCAGGTGGCGCGCTACGGGATGACGGCGGACGAGATGTTGCGGCTCAACGCGGAGTTCATGCGCGTGTTGCGGCCGCTGTATCTCCAGCTGCACACGTGGACGAAGCACACGCTGGCGGCGAAGTTCGGCCAGCCGGTGCCGAAGCTGATCCCGGCGCACTGGATCAACAACCGCTGGTCGCAGGAGTGGGCGGGTTTGTCGGAGGGCGCGGATCTCAATCCGTATTTCAAAGGGCGCACGGCGGAGTGGGTCGTGCAGACGGCGGAGACCTTTTACACGAGCCTGGGTTTTCCGAAGATGCCGGCGTCGTTCTGGCCGAAGTCGGATCTCTATCCGGTGCCGGCGGGCGAGAAGCGGAAGAAGAACACGCACGCCTCGGCGTGGCACCTCGACCTGGAGTCGGACATCCGCTCGCTGATGAGCGTCGAGCCGAACGCGTGGTGGTTCAACACGGCGCACCACGAGCTGGGCCACGTGTATTACTTCATGGGTTACACGCGGCCGGAGGTGCCGCCGCTGCTGCGCGACGGCGCGAACCCGGGCTTCCACGAAGGATTCGGCGAGTTGACGGCGCTGGCGTCGGCGCAGGTGCCGTATCTTAAGCGCGTCGGGTTGTTGCCGGCGGACTTCAAGGCGGATGAGACGGCGTTTCTGCTGAACAACGCCCTCGATGGCGGCATCCCCTTCATCTACTGGTCGTCGGGCGTGATGACGCACTGGGAGGCGGATATCTACGCGAAGAACCTGCCGCCGGCGGAGTGGAACCGGCGCTGGTGGGCCTATGTGCGGGACTTCCAGGGCGTGGAGCCGCCGGCGCCGCGCGGCGAGGAGTTCTGCGATCCGGCGACGAAGACACACGTCAACGACGCGCCGGCCTACTACCACAACTACGCCTTCGCTCAGGTGTTCAAATACCAGCTGCACGACTACATCGCGCGGAAAATCCTGAAGCAGCCGCCGCAGGCCTGCGACTACGCGGGCAACGCGGAGGTCGGCGTGTTCTTGCGCGGCATCATGGAAAAGGGCGCGACGGCGGACTGGCGCAAGGTGCTGCGCGAAGCGACCGGCGAGGATTTTTCCACGCGCGCGATGCTCGATTACTACGCGCCGCTGCTGAAGTGGCTCGAGGAGCAGAACCGCGGGCGGACGATCGGGTGGGAGTAAGCGCGGGCGGGCGCGGCCCGCTCAGCGGGCGGGGGCGCGGAGGTATTCGAGGAGGTCGAAATTGGTGACCGCTTTGGCGGGCCCAAGACGGGGACTACAGTCCATCGAGGAACTTCGCGAGTGGGGAGAAAGCTGCAGCGTTCCAGTCGAAGGCCTTGGCGCGAGCAGCGGCACCTACGCGAGGATCGGGGAGGTCCCAGGCGGCGAGTGTGGCATGAAGTCTCGCTTTCGTGCGATTCGACGTGGGATGCCCTGCGGCGGACACTTGGTCCAAAAACGTATCAGCGTGAGCGAGTGACGTTTCTCCCAACGGATTCTCTCCGAGCGATTCTGCGCACAGGGTTTCGATCATCCCCGGACGAACATTATCGGGCAGCACGAATACCCCGACCGAAGGCTTGGACTCTGTCCATATGCCGGGCGAACCGGGAGGAGGCAGTCCGTAACGGGTCAAGCTGTGGCAAACGCTTTGGAATGCCCCTCGTGCGTCCTTCTCGGCGTCACGAACGATGGCGAGCGAAAGGCCGGTGGCGCGAAACAGAGGATCGGTCGCAATGCGCTGAAGTTTTCCGGGCAACTCGCTCACACCTCCGAAATCAAGAACTTCGACATCGGTCTTTCCGAGGCGCGACAACCAAACTTGGAAGAACAATTTCGGGCCTACACCCTCGGCGAAGAGATACTTCCTGGCGTCGAGTCGAACGAATGGAATCGACATGGTTGTCAGCGCACTTCGAGCAGGCCGCGCACGGATGCTTCAATTCCCTCGCGATCCAAGGTTTGGGCGCGGATGTCGTCACCAACCTGGACCAAGCGGTGGAGGGCGAAGTCGTAGTCGATGGTCTCGGCGAACGCTTCGTGGGCAGCGGCGACTGCTTCCCAGCTGTGAGTCGTGGCGAAAACCTGGACGTCTTCACTTTCGGCCAAGGCGCGAATGCCGCGCCAGACCTCGGGGAGGATTTCGTGGTGCAGGCCATTTTCGATTTCGTCGATCAGCAACACCTTCTTTCCGGAGGCCAAAATACTGGCATAGATGCTAAGCAGCCGGTTGAAGCCTTGTCCGAGATGGACAGCGGGGATGCGTTCATCGAGGCCGATGTCGGCGTAGATCAACGGGGCACCTTGGGTGCTGATCGTGCGAAGAGACTCCAAGCGAGGTTCGATGATCTTCAGGAGTTTTTGCAGACGTTCCTCGGCGCCGCGCTTCAAGACTACGCGGTCGAATTGGAAAGCATCGAGCTGGGGATTCGATTGTTGGACCGGAAGTGCGAGGACGGGAACGCCAGAGGCGCCCTTTTCCCCATTCTCCAACACCAGCCAGTCCAGTCTAATTTGATCGTGAGTGATACTGTGACGAGTCAACGGGCTTGATTCCGGAAGTGGTTGCTCAAGCCCGGTATCGTCGATGCGAATCCTGTGCATTTGGTGAGTCGTGTCTTCGCCGCTAATCTGCACGTCCTGGTGTGCCCTGAACAGCCAGCGCCAAAATATTTCCGCAGATCGCCCTACGCTCTCAGCGTTGCGAAAAAGTTTGGGCAGCTCGCGCAGTTGTTCCTTTCCGTCCAGCAAAAGTGCTATCGCCTCGAGCACCGCTGTTTTTCCGACGTTGTTCCGGCCCGAGATCAGGTTGACGCGTCGAATCGGGGAAATCTCCAGCGAGCGAAAGCGCTTGAAGTTCTCAATGTGCAGCGAAGTCAACATAGCAGGTCGTTGGTAGCTGTTTCCGTGGTCGTGACGAATGTGAAATTGATGATTGAGACCCTAGCAAAGGGCTCAGCGGGCGGGGGCGCGGAGGTATTCGAGGAGGTCGAAGAACTCGGGTTCGGTGAGGGTCGACTCGAAGACGGCGGGCATGGCCGAGGCGGCGGACTCCTCGGTGCGGGCGATGTCGGCGCGGGGGACGACGACGTCGGGGCCACCGGCGGGATCGGTGAGGCGGAGCGAGGCGCCTTCGTCGCGGGGATTGAGGCCGGTGCGGGTGTCGCCGTTTTTCAGCGTCACGACGGTGAGGCGGAAAGCGGGGTCGACGTTGCGGCTGGGGTCGAGGATGTCCTCGACGAGGCGGGCGGTCGCGCGGGAGCCGATGCCGTCGAGCGAGGGGCCGAGCGCGCCGCCCGTATCCTTGAAGCGGTGACAGGCGGCGCAGTGCTGGGCGAAGAGCGGGGCGCCGCGGGCGGCGTCGGGCGTGTGGGCGCCGGCGGCGCCGAGGCGGGCGGCGATGACGGCGTCGAGGCG
>JBILLY010000364.1:0-5394 GCA_044375835.1 Opitutaceae bacterium | reverse complement strand
AGTGGGTGAGTTTGACGCCCTCTTTGGCGAGGCGGTCGAGGTGCGGGGTGTCGATCTTGGAGCCGTCGTGGCCGAGGTCGGCCCAGCCGAGGTCGTCGGCGAGGATGACGATGACGTTGGGCTTCGCCGCGGGGGCGGTCGGGGTGGGGGTGGCCGTGGCGGCGCGGGTCGCGGGGGCGGCGGAAATGGCCGCGAGCAGGAGGGCGACGAGGCGGAAAAGAAGAAACATGGGAAAGAAGAAAGAAGAAACGCGGAGGTGCGGAAAAGCGGAAGGTGGAAGGCGAAAGGCGAAAGGTGGAAGGCGAAAGGCGAAAGGCGGAAGGCGAAAGGCGGAAGGCGGAAGGACGGAGGGCGGAGGAGTGGCCGCAAGGAGGCGCAAGAGGTCTAGGGCGGGCGGGAGGGGCCCAGGCGCCTATAGGCGCGCGGGGATTGGGAGGCGGGACGGGAGGCGCGAAGCGCGAGGCGAAGGGCGGAAGGCGGAAGGCGGAAGGCGGAAGGCGGAAGGCGGAAGGCGGAAGGCGGAAGGCGGAAGGCGGAAGGCGGAAGGGGCGGTTAGCGGAGGAGGGAGGAGAGGTCGACGGCGACGTGGGCGCGGCGGCCGTTGGCGGCGATGAGGTCGAGGCCGTCGCCCGCGGGGACGAGGTCGCGGACGCGGTCGAAGTTTTCCGGGATCGCGGCGACGCCGATCACGTAGTCGACCACCGTGGGTTTCTTCGGCGAGAGCGTGAGGGTCGTCGGGTGGCCGGCGCGGCTGAGGGGGTTGGGCTTGGCCGACTCGGCGAGGCCGTAGTGGAAGTAGCTCGTGGTGTCCTCGATGCCGAGGACGCCGGTGTGGCGGCCGTTCCAGGGGGCGTAGTGGCGGCCGCCGTTGGAGATCCAGAGGATGGTGTGGCGGAGCACGCGCGGATCGCGGAGCGCGAAGTAGACGTAGCGCTGGGCGGGAAAGGTGACGGCGGTCCAGGCGAAGGGCAGCGTGGCGTCGGCGGTAAGCATGACGAGGTCGTCGAAACCGCGGCGTGCCGGGTAAACGGATACGTCGGTGGTGCCGCCGGCGGTGAGCGGGACGGCGGCGAGGTCGTCGAAGAGGGCGCCGGTCTTGAGGCAGGAATAGCCGCGGTTTTCGGGGGACTCGAAGTCGGTGGGGAGGACCTGGGCGCGGACGAAGCGGCTGGTGGCGACGAGGCCGGAGCCGGGTTGGTCGGGGAATTTCAGCATGGCGTGGTGGCCGACGCCGAGGGGGCCGCGGGCGCCGGAGAGGACGTGGCGCTGGTGGACGACGGTGCGGCCCTCGGGGAGCGTGAGCTCCTTGTCGACGCGGCCGGCGCGGACGGTGAGGCCGAGCGAGGCGCGGAGGGTGACGCGCTCGTCGGTGCGCTCGATGCCGGCGAGGCGCCAGCGGGCGTTGGCGGTCTCGCCGTGGGGCGGGTGCTGTTCGCCGCGCCACGGGGTGCCGTTGCCGCCGAAGGGAGCGCAGAAGAAATCGCCGCGGAGGGCGCGGAGCAGCGGGAGGAGCTGGCGCGGCTGGGGTTCGTCGGCCCAGGGGGCGACGGAGAACGGGGTGACGACGCGGTGATCGAGGCGGAAGGAGACGGGGGCGAGGTGGCCGCCGAGGCGCGTCAGGTAGGCGTGGACGTGGGAGCTGCGGAAGGACCAGGAGGGTTGGCCGTGGATGCGTTGCAGGGAAGGCATGGGGGGGGCGGAAAAGCGGAAAGGCGAAAGTCGAAAGTCGAAAGTCGGAAGTCGGAAGGCGGAAGGCGGAAGGCGGAAGGGGGAAGGTGGAAGATGGAAGGGGGACGGGAGGGGTGAAGAGGAAGACGGAGTTTTTTTGGGGGGGGACGCTGATGGAGTTTGGCCAAGGGGGCCAAACTTTGGGGAAGCGTTTTTGCTGATCGCAAAAACCGGCGGGCAGGGCGGCGGCTGATCGCCGCCGGATGGAGCGGGGCGGCGGGTGGACGCGGGGAAGACGCGAGCGATTGGGGAGACGCGGGAGACAGGCGGGTCTATTTCCAGGTTTCGTCGAACCAGCCGGCGTCGACGATCTTGCCGGGCCAGCGGGGGCCGGGGGCGGTGCGGAGGTCGACGATGGACCAGTCGGGGAGCTTGGGCGTTTGGTGGGCGTTGTTGCCGTAGCCTTCGGTGCGGAAGTCGATGCCGCTGTTGAGCACGACGTAGCGGTCGGGGTTGAGCGGGTTGGGGAAAATGAGAATCGGGGCGTGGTTCTTCGCGTCGAAGGTGCGGCCGCGGAAGACGAGGGCCTTGGCGTCCCACTGGACGGGGAGGCGGGCGATGATCTTGGCGAGGACGGCGTTGGAGGACGGGTCGCCCCAGAGGACGAGGTTTTTGGCGGCGATGTCGGCGTCGGAGAGGGCGCGGTCGGCGACGACGGGGGCTTCGCCGCGGAAGACGTCGCGCCAGAGGTGGCGGGCGGCGGTGAGCTCGCTCTCGACCCAAAGGCCGACCTCGGGGTGGAGCGGTTTGCCGCTGGGGCGGACGAAGACGAAGGGCTCGACGAAGGCATCGGCGACGGGGCCGGTGAGGCCGGGGCGTTTGCGGAGGCCGGGGGCGGGACCGAGTTTCCAGGTGTCGCCGGCGCGGTGGAAGCGGAGCTCGGCGCCCTCGGTGCGGAGCGTTTGGCCGTCGAGCGCGACGGAGGTGGCGGTGCGGCCGGGGAAGGCGAGGGCCTCGACGTTTTTGGTGGTGGCGGCGAGGTGGTGGTTGTCGTGGGCGGTGGCGCGGACCTCGGCGAGTTCCCAGTGGCGGCCCATGCCCTCGATGCGGACCCACTTGGCCTCGGGGTAGCGGAGCGTGTAGGTCTGGAGCCAGACCTCGCGGGCGAGGGGATCGCGGCCGCGGGCGATGAGTTCCTCGAAGCGGGTCGTGAGGGCGGCTTTGGTGGCGTCGTGGTATTTGTGGGCGGTGTCGGGGCCGATGAAGCGCTCGAGTTTGAGGCCCTCCTTGGCCATGGCGGCTTCCATGAGGTCGGAGGCTTCTTTCTGGCCGTCGAGGGCGCCGGTGTAGGCGAGGGTGGGGAGGTTGAAGAGGTTGCCGGCGATGCCGGTGCCCTCGTAGTGGCGCCAGAGGCGTTGCTCCCAGAGGGGGCGGGGTTCTTTGCCGGGGGCGAGGGCCTTGGTGAAGATGGGGGTCTCGGCGAAACCGGCGCCGGGGGAGGCGGCGCACCAGAGGCCGCTGTGGTGGGTGGCGAGGTGCCAGGTGGAGCCGCCGCCCATGGAGAAGCCGGCGACGGCGATGCGGTCGGGGTCGATGCGATATTGGGCGCGGACGGCGGCGAGGGCTTCGAAGACATCGGTCTCGCCGGCGAACTTGGTGGCGTTGCAGAAGCGGCCGTAGGGGACGACGGTGAGGGCGCTTTTCGGGGTGAGCTGGGGCGGGCCGGCTTCGCGTTCGGCGAGGAAGGCGAGCTCGGTGCGTTTCTCGCCGCGGCCGAGGAGCCAGACCATGAGCGGCACGCCGGGGCCGGGGGCGGCGGGCGCGGGTGCGGTGGCGGCGGCGTGGAGGGACTCGGGGACGACGAGGCCGTAGGGCTGGACGGAGCCGTCGAGGCGCGAGCGGTGGCCGCGGAGAATGAGGCCGGTGGCGGCGAGCCACGGGGCGCTGCGGGCGCGGAGTTGGGCGGCGCGCTCGCGGCCGGCGGCGAGGAGCTTGTGGGCGTAGGCGATTTCCTTGGGCGTGTAGAACGTGTCGTCGCGGAGGGACCAAGCGACGGCCTTGTGGAAGATCTCGACGTCGGGGAGCAGAGCGGCGAAGCGGGCGTCGGCGGGGGCGGCGAGGGTGGCGGCGAGCGAATCGAGTTCGGTGCGGAGGGCGGCGGCGCCGGCGGTGAGTTCACTGCGCTCGGCGTCGGTCAGCGAGACGCCGGGGGCGGGAATGCGCTTGGGCGGAGGCGGGAGCGCGGCCGGCGCGGCCGGGGCGGGCGTGGCGGTGGACGGGGCGGCGGCGGGTTGGGCGAGCGAGAGGGCCGGGAGGGCGAGCGTCAGGGCGGCGAGGCCGGGGAGGCGGAAAAGAAGAAACATGGGAAAGAAGAAAGAAGAAAGGCGAGACGCTTGAGGCGGGCGCGGGAGCATCGGAAAGGTGGAAATGGGGAAAGGCGGATGGGGAAGGCGAAAGGCGAAAGGCGGAAGGCGGAAGGCGGAAGGCAGAAGGCAGAAATGGCCGCAAGGAGGCGCAAGAAATCGGAGGGCACGCGGGCGCGCAAAGGCGCCTATAGGCGCGCGTGGCTTGGGTGGGGAGGCGGTGGTGGGGGAGGACGGGGGCGGGGCGGGACGTAGTGAGTGATGAGTGGCGAGTGATGAGTGACGAGTGAGCAGGGAGTCGCTGAAGACTGGGAGAACGTGGGATGGGGGCGTCAGCGGGTGAGTTCGGTGCGGAGGAAGGCGACGATTTCTTCCCAGGCGCGCGGCGCGATGCCGGCGGCGCGGATGAGGTTGTGGCCACCGCCGTCGTAGAGCACGAGGCGGCTGCGCGGAGAAACGGGGCGGAGGGCGGCGGCCATTTGCTCGGATTGCGCGAACGGGACGGTCGCATCGCCGCGGCAGTGGAGGAGCAGGAGCGGCGGAGTGCCGGGCGCGACGTGCGTGAGCGGCGAGGCTCGGCGCCAAACGGGCAGGTCGGGCGAGAACGGTTCGCCGATCCAGGCGGCGTTGGTGCGGCGTTTCGTTTCCAGCATTTTGGGCTGATGGCTTTGCTGCCCGCCATCGCGGAGGCGCGACACGAAATCGAAGACGCCGGCGAGGGCGACGGCGGCTTGGATGCGGGTGGACGCGACGGGGGTGGCGGCGGGCGCGACGGACTCGAAGTCGGGGCGATCGCCGGTGACGGCGAGGAAGGCGGCGAGGTGGCCGCCGGCGGATTGGCCGAGGGCGGCGATGCGCGCGGGGTCGAAGCCGTGGTCGGCGGCGTGGGCGCGAAGCCAGCGGACGGCGGCCTTGGTGTCGCGGACGGTTTCGAGCCAGCGGACTTCGGGCGCGCCGCGGTAATCGAGCGACGCGGCGGCGAAACCATGCGCGGCGAGGTAGGCCGCGACAAAGCCGAAGCGGTCGCGGGTCTGGGCGGCGAAGCCGCCGCCGGCGATGACGAGCACGCACGGAACGGGGCGCGAGGTGGCGGCGGCGGGCGGCAGGTAGAGATCGAGGCGGAGCGGTTGGTCGGCGGGGCGCGCGAATTCGAGGTCGCGGACCACGGTGACGCCGGCGAGGGCCGTGGCCGGCAGGTCGGGCAAGGCGAGCTCGCGGATCAGCTTCGAGTGGTCGGCGGGCCCGAGAGGCGTGGGGACGGATGCCGCCGGGAGCGTGGCGCCGAGGGTGAGGCCGAGCAGAACGAGGAGAGTGGGGCGCATGGCGGGCGGCGCGGTCGGCGGGTCGAGGGGGGCGACGAGGG
>JBILLY010000363.1:0-5396 GCA_044375835.1 Opitutaceae bacterium | reverse complement strand
GCGGAGAATACCTTGGTCGCGAAGGGCAGCCGCGCGGCTTCCAGGCTCGCCCCGAGCTGGTGCCGGGCAGACAGCCAGCGTCTGTTTCCGTAGGCGAGAGCGAGCGCGACGACGAGAGCGAGAACGACGAGGAGATTGAGCGTCAGGGCGATCATGGGACTTTCCGCGGCAGCGGCGGTTTAGGGTAAGTTTGTTTCCGGCAGGCGGAATGGTTCAGGGCTGGCGAGTCGGCTGCGTTGGTGTCCTCGCACGCAGGGCGTGCCGCACCATCTTGACCGCTTCCAAGGCGACCAGCGGAATCGCGCCGAGCGCCAGGAGCACCAAGCAATCCGCGAACGGCAGCGGCGTGGTCTTCAGAAAACGGCCGAAGGTTGCGTCGTGCTGGCTCCACACCTGGAGCCCGAACGAGAGGGCGACGACCAGCAGCAGATGCCGGTTCAGGAACGGGGCGATGCGCCAAAGTGGTTTGGTCGAGCTGCGGGCCCCGAAGGATCGCAGGAGCTCCGCGAAAACCAACACGGTGAAGGCGGCGGTGCGGGCTTCGGCGGTCGTGCCGGTTTTGAGCACGTGGAAGTAGACGGCAAACGTGATCCCCGCCGTGAGCGCACCGGTGAGCAGCATGGTGCGCACGAAGCTCGGGGTGGTGATGTGTTCCGTGCGCGGTCGGGGCGGACGCTTCATCACATCGCCGTCGATGGGATCGGCCGCGAGGCAGAGCGCCGGGAGGCCATCCGTCACGAGGTTGATCCAAAGGAGATGAATCGGCAGGAGCGCCGTGGGCAGGCCGACAACGACACAGGCGGCCATGAACAGCAGTTCGGCGGTGCTGCCCGCCAGCAGATACTGCAGAGTCTTGCGGATGTTGGCGTAGACGCCGCGACCTTCCTCGACGGCGGCGAGGATCGCGGAAAAATTGTCGTCGGTCAGGATCATGTCGGCGGCCTGTTTCGTCACTTCCGTCCCGGTGCGTCCCATCGCGATGCCGATGTCGGCCCCCTGGATGGCAGGGGCATCGTTGATGCCGTCGCCGGTCATCGCGACGACCGCGCCGTTGGCTTTCAGGGCGCGCACAATGCGCAACTTGTGCTCGGCGGCGACGCGGGCGTAGACCGCGATCTTTGGCGCGCGTCGGCGAAGTTCATCGTCGGAGAACGTGTCCAGCTCCACGCCGGCCACCGCCTGGTCGGTGGCGGCGGCGAGACCGATCTCGCGCGCGATGGCCCGCGCGGTCTCGGGATGGTCGCCCGTGATCATCACGACCCGAATGCCGGCGGCGCGGCACGCAGCGATGGCGGCTTTGGCCTCGGGGCGGGGCGGGTCATACATGCCGGTGAGACCGACGAAGATGAGGTCACGCTCGGCGGCCTCGGCCGTGAGGCCGGACGTCGAAGCGGTGTCGATATCCCGGTAGGCGGAGCCGAGCACACGCAACGCCTGCGTCGCCATCGCCGAAGTCGTGGCCAGAAGCTGGTCGCGGTCCTGCTGGGTCAGCGAGCGCGGGCCGGCGACCGTGTAGAGCCGCGTGCAGCGGTCCAGCAACGGGCCGGGCGCGCCGTTGACGTAGACGCGTGATCGCCCATCGGCGGCACGGCGCACGACGGAACTCCGCTTGCGGTCCGAGTCGAAAGGGAACTCGGCCTGCCGCGGCCAATCCTGCTCCAGTTGCCTCTGCTCCCCGCCGGCCTTGCCCCCGGCGACCAGCAAGGCGCCCTCCGTGGGATCGCCGATGAGCTGCCAGCTGCCGTCGGTTTCGACGACGCGGGCGTGGTTGCAACCGATCAGGACGTCGGCGAGTTCGCGCAACGGTTCGCGGTGGCCGGCCTCGACGGACTTGCCGGCCAGTTGAATCTCCCCGACGGGACCGTAGCCATCGCCGGTGACTTCGTAGCGCTGTCCGGCGACGTAGAGGGCGCGCGCCGTCATGTCGCCGATGGTCAGGGTGCCGGTCTTGTCGGTGCAGATGATGCTGGTGGAGCCGAGGGTCTCCACTGCCGCCAGCTTTCTCAGCAAGGCATGCCGGCGGGCCATGCGCTGCACGCCGAGCGACAGCGCCACCGTGACGACGGCGGGCAACCCCTCGGGCACGGCAGCCACGGCGAGACTGATGGAGGTCAGAAGCAGTTCTCCCGGCGCCGTCCCGCGCAGCAAGCCGAGGCCGAACAGCAACGCCACGACGGCCAGCGTCGCCCACAGAAGAATCTGCCCGAACGAATCCAGCTTCCTTTGCAGCGGGGTCGCCTCCTCCGCGCCTGCATCCGTGAGCAGACCGGCGATGTGACCCAGTTCCGTCCGCATGCCGGTGGCCACGACGACGGCCCGCCCCTTGCCGGCCGCGACGTTCGTGCCCACGAACACCATGTTGGCGCGATCGCCGAGCGGTGTGTCGAGCCTGGGCAAGGCGGCGGAGTGCTTCGTGACGGCGGCCGCCTCGCCGGTGAGCGCGGACTCGACGCAGCGGAGCGAGTGCGCGTCCAGAATTCGAGCATCCGCCGCGACCAGATCACCCGCCTCGAGGGCCAGGATGTCCCCGACCACGACATCGACGGCGTCGATCACTGCGATCCGGCCGTCGCGGCGCACCCTCGACTGCGGCGCGGTCAGCGCGCGCAGGGCGGCGACCGACCTCTCCGCGCGGAACTCCTGGTAGAATCCGATGGTCGCGTTGAGCGCGACAATGGCGAGGATCGCGATCGCATCGATCGCCTCGCCCATGACGCCGGAGACGACGCCGGCGGCGATCAGAATCCAAATGAGGATGCTCTGGAACTGGCGCAGAAATATCCGGGCGGCGCCGATCCGTTTTCCTTCTTTCAGCTCGTTCGCGCCGTCGGCGTCGAGCCGGCGCGCGGCCTCCGACGGGGAGAGTCCGGTCGCGGACGAATCGCAGGCGCGCAGCACATGCTCGGCCTCCCGGCTGTGCCAGGCCTCCGCCCGCGGCGGGATCGCGTCCGCTTTGGTCGCCGGCGCCGGGGTTTCAGAGGTCATGGATCACTTTGGGCGGAAGCGCGGTGCGCAGCGCGTTCAGCACGGCGAGCACATCGATCAGTTCCTGCGTGATGGCGCCGCCGACCGGACCGAGATGCCCCGTGGCGGCGACGGCCATGCCGATCATGCTGAGCGCCATGCCACCCACGGCGCTCTGCAGCGCGATGATCCGCATGCGGCGGCTGATGTGCATGAACTCGTCCACCTTGGTGAGCGAGTTGTCCATCACCACGACGCCGGCCGCTTCGGCGGTCACGTCGCTGTTCTGGCCGATCGCCATGCCCACAGTGGCCGCCATCATGGCCGGCGCGTCGTTGATGCCGTCGCCGACGTAGAGGGTTTTCGCTTTCGCGGTTTCGGCCCGGACCAAGGCGAGTTTTTGCTCGGGACTCTGCTCGGCGTAAATTTCGGTGATGCCCACCTGCTCCGCGAGGTAGCGGACCTCCGATTCACGGTCGCCGGATACGAGCAGGACGCGCGCGAAATGATGCTTGGGTCCCAGATGACTGACAAAAGGCCGGCTGTCGGTGCGGGGCGCGTCGTGAAACCGAAACAACGCCGCGTAGCGGCCGTCGACCACGACGACGCACTCCAAACCGCCTGCGACCGGGGGAACCTGCTCGCGGCCCGCCACCGTTGCGGCAGCCAGCTTGGTGCGGCTGGTGATCCGGACATTCCGGCCTCCGCTGCTGCCGCTCAGGCCCTGGCCCGGGGCTTCCCCGACGTCCGTGGCGGCGGGGAGCTCGATCCCCTCCGCTTTTGCGGCGGCGAGGATGGCGCGCCCGAGCGGGTGTTTCGAGTAGCGCTCCAGACTCGCCACGAGGGTCAGGATCTCCCTTTGCGCGAAGCCGGCAGCGACGAGTTGTTCGGTGAGTTTCGGTTCGCCGTAGGTCAATGTGCCGGTCTTGTCGAAAATCGCGGTGCGACACTCGGCGATCTGCTCGAGCACCACGGGGCTCTTCACGATGATCGCGCGGCGGGCGCAGAGGGAAATCGATCCGATGATGGCGATCGGGATCGCGATGAGCAGCGGACAGGGCGTGGCAATCACGAGCACGGCGAGGAAGCGCACGGGATCGCCGCTGATGACCCCGGCAAGTAGGGCGACCGCCAAGGCGACGGGGGTGTAGATCGCGCCGAGTTTGTCGCCGAGTCGGCGCAAGGTCGGGCGCTTCGCCTCGGATTCGCGCATGACCTCCATGATTTTGGCGTAGCGGGAATCCGCGGCGACTTTCGTCGTGCGGATCGTGAGGGCCGACTCGCCGTTGATGGCGCCGGAGATCACGTTGGAGCCCGAGGTCTTCGTGATCCGGAACGGCTCGCCGGTCAGGTAGGATTCATCCATCACGACATGGCCCTCGATCACCACGCCGTCCACCGGACAGATATCATGCGGGTAGATGACCAGAGTGTCGTCCACGGCCACCTCGTGCAGCGCCACATCGGTGATTTGGGCGGCCCGTTTCCGATGCGCGACCGAGGGCACGCGTTTCGCCAGCGCGGCCAGCACCGACGAGGCGCTGCGCAAGGCGTAGCTTTCCAGCGCTTCTCCTCCGGCCAGCATCAGGACGATGATGGAGCCCGCCAGATACTCCCCCAGCAGGACCGAGGTGATAATCGAAATCCCGCCCAGCAGGTCCGAACCGAATTCGCGTTTCAGCAGCTTCCGCAGCAGCCCGAACAGCAGCGGCAGACCGCCCGCGGCCAGGGCAACGAAGAGGGGAATCCGATCGGCGAGTTCGGCGGCATGAAGCCCGAAGCGAAGGACGAGGTGGGAGGCGATGCAGACCAGCGAAAGGCCGGCGATGACCGCGGGCTGGCGCTGCCGAAGCCCGGCGATGGAATACCACGGCGAGGCATTCGGTGGTGCCGCGGTGACGTTCGCGGCGCTCACGTCCGGGCCTTGCGGGACTTTACTCGCCCCAGCACCTCGACGACCGAGCGGGCGATCATGAGTTCCTCGTTCGTGCGAATGACACGCACCGTCACCCGCGTCGCGCGTTTGGAGATAACGGGCGCCGAACGCGCATTGCCCCGCGCGTTCAGCTCGACGCCGAGGAATCCGAGCCCGGCGCAGATGCGGCCGCGGACCAACGGGGAGTTTTCGCCGATGCCGCCGGCGAACACGAGGGCATCAAGTCCGCCCAGTGCGGCGGCGTAGGCCCCGATCCATTTCTTGGCCTGATAGCAAAACAGGTCCACGGCGTCCGCGGCGCGGACGTCGGTGTCCGCCCGGGCGCACAAATCGCGCATGTCGGAACTGATTCCCGAGATCCCGAGCAAGCCGCACTCGTGGTTCACCATCCGCTCAAACCGGGCGGGGGTCATGCCTTCGCTGCGCGAAAAATACGAAAGCAGGCCGGGATCGAGATCTCCCGCGCGGGTGCCCATCATCAGACCGGCGGCGGGAG
>JBILLY010000361.1:0-5423 GCA_044375835.1 Opitutaceae bacterium | reverse complement strand
GCGAGGAAGTCGGCGTGGAGGCGGGCGAGGGCGGCGTCGGTGAGGAAGACGATCGACAGTTCGCCGGGCGGGGCGGAGCGGGGCGCGGAGGGGCGGGCGGTTTTGGCGCCCGCGGGGCGGCGCGGGGTGGTGGTGAGCGGAGCGAAGTGGGCGTCGAGGACCGCGATGACGCGGGCGACGGCGCGGCGGTCGATGCGGAGGCGCGGGTGGCGGTTGGCGATGGAGATTTCGCGGGTCGGCGGCATGGGCTGGGAAGAAACGGGGGAGGAGCGCGCGAGAGGGCGGGACAAGCAAGGGCGCAGGGCGAGCAAGAGGGAGTGCGGGGGAGGAGGCGGATCGGAGGTTGGAACCCAGGCCGGCTCGGCGAGCCGGCCCTACCTTTAGCGGGCCCTACCTCGGCCGGCCTGACCTCGAGTCGGGCTGACCACGAGTCGGTCTGATTTTGATTTGGCTCGAGCTTGAGTCGGCCGGACCGCTGGCACGCGACGGGTCAGGCGCCTGCTTGGCGCGTGGGGGACAAGCTGGCGGGGGCGGCGGGCGCGTTGTAGGCGACGCGGCCGTGGAGCATGTTGAGGAGCGTGAACTGGAAGCTCTCCTTGATGCGGCTGATTTCCTCGAGGGTGAGCGGGGCGTGGTCGAGTTGGCCGTCGGCGATGCGTTCGGCGACGATGCGTTCGATGGTGGCGTGGAGGTCGTCGGCGTTGACCTGGCGGAGGGAGCGGGTGGTGGCTTCGACGCCGTCGGCGAGCGAGATGATGGCGGTTTCCTTGAGCTGGGGCTTGGGGCCGTCGTAGCGGAAGGCGGATTCTTCGAGGGCGGGCGGGGCGGCGGGGGCGGGCGCGCTGAGCTGGGATTTGAGGTTTTCGATTTTGGATTTCTCGGCCGGGAAAGGGGCGCGGGAGAGTTCGCAGGCGCGGTCGTAGAAGTAGCGGACGAGGGACGTGCCGTGGTGTTGCTGGATGGCGTCGATGACGGCACGGGGGAGGCGGTGTTTGAGGGCGAGTTCCACGCCGTCGGGGACGTGTTGTTTGATGAGGCGGGCGGACTCGGCGGGCGGGAGGGCGTTGTGGGGGTTGGCGGCGTCGCGGTGGTTTTCGCCGAAGAACTGCGGGTTGAGGACCTTGCCGACGTCGTGGAAGAGGGCGCTGACGCGGGCGACGAGGGGATTGGCGCCGATGGCGTTGGCGGCGTTTTCGCTGAGTTGGGCGACGACGAGGCTGTGGTGGTAGGTGCCGGGGGCCTCGAGCTGCATGCGGCGGAGGAGCGGGTGGTTGTAGTCGGTGAGCTCGAGGAGGGTGATGTCGGTGGTGCGCTTGAAGAGGGACTCGAGAATCGGGAGGAGGCCGACGACGGCGATGCCGGTGATGAGGCCGGTGGCGAGGCCGGCGATCATTTGGCGGAGCAAAATGTCGACGGGGGTTTGGTCGGCGATGCCGATGAGGGCGGCGAAGGCGGCGACGGTGAGGCCGCCGGCGCCGGCGGCGCGGACGAGGCGGCCGCGGCGGCGGGCATCGCGGCCGATGAAGATGGCGACGAGGGAGGAGAGGAAGGTGAGGACGAGGAGGTCGAGGCGGTTGCCGTAGATGACGCCGGTGAAGATGGAGATGAAGAGCGCCATGAAGATGCCGGAGCCGGCGTCGATGAGGATGGCGATGATGAGGGGGGCGAGGGCGGTGGGCGCGACGTAGGGCAACGTGGAGGCCCAGTCGCCGTCGCGGAGGAAGAACTCGGCGCCGCCGAGGGAGTAGTTGGCGCGGACGAGGGCGAGGTTGGCGATGACGACGACGGCGAGGAGGGCGCAGCGGACGTTGGAGCGGAGGGTCTCGGGGTCCTCGATGCGGATGTAGAGGAGCGAGGCGAGCACCATGGCGAGCACGAGGAGGACGCGGCCGAAGAGGGTGAGGTTTTCGCCCATGGCGGCGTCGTCGTGGTCGCTGAGGTAGGCGCGGTGGGCGGAGAGCATCTCGTGGACCTCGGGGGTGACCTGGGCGCCGGGTTCGACGATGGTCTGGCCGCGGGCGACTTTGACGGTGACGGGGCGGACGGATTTGCCGGCGACGGCCTGGCGGCTGAGGGTGGCGTCGCGGTCGTAGAGGAGGTTGGGGGCGAGGCCGAGGCGGAAGACCTTGTTGAGGGCCTGGGCGGAGGGGCGGGGAACTTGGTCGGTGGCGAGGCTGACGCGGAGAATGGTGAGGGCGTCTTCGAGGGACTGGACGGGACGGCGGGAGACGGAGCCATCGGGCCGGGCGATCTGGAAGGCGATGGCGCTGCCGGGATTGGCGGCGCCGAAGGCGGAGTCGGCGACGCCCTGGGTGTGGAGGTCGCGGAGGGTGGCGAGGGCGTTTTCGAAGATGGCGGCGCGGGTCTTGGCGTCGCCGGCGGCGAGGAGGGCGGCGAGGTCTTCGGCGGTGACGGCGTAGGGGCCGGCGGTGTTGAAGGCGTCGGCGAGGGTGACGAGATCGGCGCGGTGGCCGAGGAGTGGGGCGGCGCCGGGCGGGAGGGCGGCTTCGAAGGCGGCGAGTTGGCCGAGGAGGCCGCGGGCGGCGGTTTCGAAGCGGCGGAACGGCTCGAGGTCGAGGCGGTAGACGGGGGGGACGCGGTTGCGGAACTGTTCGCGGGCGGCGTTGGTTTTTTCGGTGCTGACGTAGTCGAAGGAGGCGAGGGCGGTGACGCGGGAGGTGGCGACCTGATTGGGCAGGAGCGGGGCGTGGACGGTGCTGATACCGACGGAGCTGATGACGACGATGGCGGCGACGGTGACGACGAAGATGAGCGTCGCGACGAGGCGGCTCTGCTCCAGGAACTCCGCCATCGGCGACGGCGCGCCGGCCGGCGTGACAGCGCCGGAGCGGCGGCCGCTGAGGCCGCCGAGCAGGAGTTTCCATTGGTTGCGGACGGACATGGTCGGGGGTCAGCGGTTGCCGGCGGTGGAGGCGACGGTCTGGCCCATGGGGTTGCGGTAGGTGTCGTAGGCCTCGATGATCTTGGCGACGAGCGGGTGGCGGACGACGTCGGCGCCGCTGAAGGTGTGGAAATCGATGCCCGGGATATCGCCGAGGATGTGGCGCACTTCGAGCAGGCCGGATTGTTTGGCGCGCGGGAGGTCGATCTGGGTGATGTCGCCGGTGATGACCATGCGGGACTCTTCGCCGAGGCGGGTGAGGAACATCATCATCTGCTCGGGCGTGGTGTTCTGGGCTTCGTCGAGGACGACGAAGGCGTGCGAGAGGGTGCGGCCGCGCATGTAGGCGAGCGGGGCGATCTCGATGACGCCCTTCTCGGTGAGGCGGGCGACGTCCTCGGGGTCGAGCATGTCGTGGAGGGCGTCGTAGAGCGGGCGGAGGTAGGGGAGGATTTTTTCGCGGAGGTCGCCCGGGAGGAAGCCGAGGGCTTCGCCGGCTTCGACGGCGGGGCGGGTGAGGATGACGCGCTCGACCTGGTTCTTGAGCAGGGCGTTCACGGCGGCGGCCATGGCGAGGTAGGTCTTGCCGGTGCCGGCGGGGCCGATGCCGAAGACGACCGGGTGCTCGAGCATCGACTGCAGGTAGAGTTTTTGCGCGAGGGTTTTGGGGACGATGGTTTTCCGGTTGGTGGCGATGACGAGCGGGGCATCGAGCATCGACTGGAGCTGGGCGCCTTCGCCGCGGGCAAAGGTGTCCGTGATCCGGTGAAAATCGGGCGTGCGGATCGTCATGCCCTGGGCGCGGGCCTTGTCGAGGAAGCCGAACAGGGCTTCGGCGCGGGCGAGGAGTTCGGCGGGGGCGTCGATTTTCAGCCAATCTTCGCGCGTGACGAGTTTCACCTCGAGGGCACGCTCAGCGTGGACGAGGTTTTCCTCACGGCCGGCGAAGAGCGAGCTGAGGTGGCGCGGACTGGGAAAATGGAGGGTCTTGGTCGGCACGGACGGGACGGCGGAAAAGCGGGAAAGCGGGAAAGCGGAAAATCGGGAAACCCGAGTGACGATCAGGTGGGCGACGACGCGAGGGGCGGCGGGTGGCCGGCGGTGCGGGCGGCGGCGACGAGTTTTTCCCAGGTGGCTTCGAGGGCCTGGGGGAGAATGCGCGTCTGGCCGATGACGGGCATGAAGTTGGAGTCGCCGTTCCAGCGCGGGACGATGTGGGCGTGGAGGTGGGCGATGCTGCCGCCGGCGACGGAGGCGCCGAGGTTGAAGCCGACGTTGTAGGCGTCGGGGCGGAGGGCGGCAGCGAGGAGTTGTTTGCCGAGGATGATCTCGTCGAAGAGGTCGGCGCGCTCGGCGGCGTCGAGGTCGTCGATGTCCGTGACCTCGCGGAAGGGCACGACGAGGAGGTGGCCGGGGTTGTAGGGAAAGCGGTTGAGGACGAGGTAGCTCAGCGGCGAGCGGTGGACGATGAGGGCGGCGCGGTCGTCGCGGAGGGCCGGGAGTTCGGTGAACGGGCGCTTCATCTCCGCCGGGTAGCGCGGCGCTTCGATGTATTCCATGCGCCAGTAGGCGTGAAGCTGCTGCATGGTGGTGCGGAGGTTCGTGGGCCGGGCGGACGAAAAGGGGGCGGAGGAAAGCTCCCGGGGCCGGCAATGTCAAAGCCCGCGTCGGGGGGCGGCGAGGCGTGGGGGCGGAGGAATGCGCCCAGGGCGGGGCGAAGCGACGGGCGCAAATCGGGGCTTGCGATGAAATGACGAACGTCATTTCAACAACGCGCCGCTTCGGTCTGCGTCGAGGCGGGGTTTGTTTTCGGCGTCATGCGTTATCCACCGTCCCACAAGCTCGCGACCCGTCGCCGCATCCTCGAAGCGGCGGCGCAGGCCTTTCGCGAACGGGGAGTGGCGGAGACGGGGGTGGATGAGGTGATGCGGCGGGCGGGAATGACGCATGGCGGCTTCTATGCGCACTTTGCGGACAAGACGGAGCTGGTGGCGGAGGCGTGCGCGGCGGCGTTCGACGCGGCGGTGCCGAACCTCGAACGGATCGGCGCGATGCCGACAGCGGCGGCGCGGGCGCGGCTGCTGATCGACAGTTATCTGGGGGTGCGGCACCGGGACAACCGGGGGTCGGGCTGCGTGGTGGTGGCGGTGGGGGCGGATATGGCGCGGCTGCGGGGAGCGGCGCGCGAAGGCTATGCGCGGGGCTTTGCCCGGCACATCGACCGGTTGGCGGCGGCGTTGCGACTGGACGCCGAGCCGGAGCGGAACCGGGAGCGGGTGACGTTGCTGCTGAGTTCGCTGGTGGGGGCGTTGCTGCTGGCGCGGGCGATCGACGATCCGGCGCAGAGTGATGCGATGCTGCAGGCGATGCGGCGGCAGCTGCGGGCGCAGTTTGCCCGGCAGGCGGCGACGGAGCCGGCGGCGGAAGCGACGCCGGCGTCAACGGCGGTCGCGGACGCGAAGGTGCGCGGGCACGCGGCGGAACCGGTGCCCGCGGCGAGGCCGGCGGTGCCCGGGCCGGA
>JBILLY010000360.1:0-5425 GCA_044375835.1 Opitutaceae bacterium | reverse complement strand
GTGTTTCCCGATGGCAACCTCGCGCCGCTCTCGAAGGGCCGCGGCCAGGACTTCGGCCTCGGCTTCGATTTGCTCCAGGGCCGGCTCAACGCGCGCGTCGTCTATTTCGAGGGCAGCGAAATCGGCCGCGTGACCGCGCCGTTCACCGCCACGCTCACGGGGGCGAACACGCGCGTGATGGACGCCTACGGCTCCGTGCTGGTCGGCGCGGGCCGGCCCTTCGGCGCCGCCGAATGGGCGCCCATCCGGACCAAATACACCCCGCCCGCCTCGTCGGTCGCGTCGGATTTCGAGTCCAAGGGCTACGAGACGCGCCTCACCGCCAACCTCACGCGCCAGTGGCGCCTCGTCGCCAACTACTCCTACACCGACTCCGGCCGCACCGAGATGGCGCCCGAGGCGGTGGCGTTCTACGGCTTCAAGCGCGCGGACCCCGTGCTGCTCACCCAGGGCGTCACGCAGAATGCGGCCGGGCAATTCGTGATCGACCCCAACGCGTTCGAGGCGGGCGGCGCGATTGCGAAGTGGATCGAGCTCGGCCGCGCGGCCGCGACGGCGAACCCCTCGGTGCTCACGACCTCCACCGGCGCCACGATCGCGCAGGAAGTTTTCAACGTCATCGCGGCGTTCAACGACGAGCGCGAGTCGCAGCAGAAACGCTGGGGCGTGCGCCCGCACAAGATCAGCCTCTTCACCGCGTATGACGTGCGCGGCGGCCGGTTCGAGGGCTTTACGATCGGCGGCGGCTGGCGCTGGCGCAGCCCCAACGTGATCGGCTCCAATTCCAAGGACGAGGAGATCCGCGGCCGCGCGATCACCGCGGCAGATCTGATGATGGCTTACGCGCGGAAATTCCGCGGCCTGCCGGGTCGCGTGCGCTTCCAGCTCAACGTGAACAACGTCCTCGACCAGTCGGACATCATCCCGTCGCGCCTCGCGTTCGGCGCCGCGGCCCCCGACGGCTTCAGCCTCCCCGGCGGCCGCGGCCCCGCCTACACGCGCTACGATCTCGTGCAGCCGCGCGAGATTCGTTTCACGACCACATATTCGTTTTGAGCCCGCCGAACTTGCAGTCCAACCCCGCACCGCACCCCACCATGACCAGAAACCCCGTATTCCCGAGCGCCCTCCTGCTCCTGTCCGCGCTTTCCCTCGCCGCGCAGACGGCCGCACCGGGATCGTCCACGTCGTCCGCTTCGCCGACGAGCGAGGCCGTCACCCTTTCCCCCTTCGTCGTCGCGACCGAGAAAGACACCGGCTACGCCGCCACCAGCACCCTCGCCGGCTCCCGCCTCAACACCGACCTCCGCGACACCCCCGCCGCGATCTCGGTCATGACGCGCGAGTTCCTCCTCGATATCGGCGCCGTCAACGTCACCGAAGCCCTCGGTTACGGCATGAACGTCGAGCGCGACTACTCCGACTTCACCGGCAACGGACTCTACAGCAACGATCTCTTGATCCAGATGCGCGGCTTCGTCGGCGCCTCGCTCGGCCGCAATTACTTCGGCTGGTTCGGCGCGCACGACAGCTACAACGTCGAGCGCCTCGATTTCTCCCGCGGCCCCAACTCCATCCTCTTCGGCGTCGGCGGCCCCGGCGGCATCGTCAACACCACCACCAAGCAGGCCAGCCTCGCCCGCAACCGCACCGAAGTGCAGGCCCGCGTCGCCAGCTGGGACGACTACCGCACCACCCTCGACGTCAACCGCACCCTCGGCAAAACCCTCGCCCTCCGCGTCAACGGCGTCTGGCAGGACAAGGCCTCGTGGCGCGATTTCGAATACCAGGACCGCCTCGGCGGCGCCTTCGCCCTCACGTATCGCCCGTTCCGCCACACCACCGTGCGCCTCGATTCGGAATACTCCGACATCAAGGAAAACAAAGCCCAGCCCTGGCCCGCCGCCGACCGCCTCAGCCCTTGGCTCAACGCCGGCTCGCCCCTCTCCGCCACCTACGGCGCCGCCGTCGCCGGCACCGCCAACAACACCTCGCGCGCCATCGTCTTCGATCCCACGTCCGGCCTCGGCCCGATCTCCTACTTCGGCGGCCGCATCTCCAACTCCGGCCCCGTCGCCATCGGCCTCGCCAACAACCCCATCGCGATCACCGACGAAAAACTCCTCCCCCGCCGCACCAACCTCGCCGGCCCGGCCTTCATGAGCGACCAGTCGTTCTACAACTACGCCGTCTTCATCGAGCAGCGCGTGATCGAAAACCTCGACGTCGAGGCCGCCTTCAACCGCCAGCACGAGCGCCGCTACACCGTCCGCCCGATCGTCTTCGACGGCATCGCCCTCCGCGGCGACCCCAACGCCCTCTTGCCCGACGGCCGCCGCAATCCCTACGCCGGCCGCACCTACGTCGAAGGCAACGCCCAGGTCGAAAACCGGAACCAGATCCGCGACGACTACCGCCTCACCGCCTCCTACCAGCTCGATCTCACGCGCCGCAGCCCCTGGTTCGGCCGCCACCGCATCGCCGGCCTGCTCGCCCGGCGCGACAACGAGAACCTCACGCCCGGCAATTTCACCGAGCGCAACCTCACGCCCCAGCTGCTCAACAATCCCGCCGTCTACTCCGCCGATCTCACCTCCGGCAACAACACCATCGTCCGCCGCACCTACCTCGATTTCTCCGGCAGCAACCTCGACAACCGCGGTCTCCACGACATCCGCCGCCACCCCATCGTCGGCCAAAACGGCGTCACCAGCGGCTTCATCCGCAACGCCGACAGCTCCCGCGACGAACTCACCCGCCTCGATTCCACCATGGCCGCCGTGCAAAGCTCCTTCTGGCGCGACCGCCTCTGGCTCACCGGCGGCGTCCGCACCGACAAACAGCGCGCCTGGGGCTCCGGCGGCGCCACCCAGGACCCCGTCACCCGCGTCTGGGGCCTGCGCCGCCGCAACACCGGCTACACCCTCAGCACCGGCAGCACCCGCACCTACGGCGGCGTCTTCCACGCCACCAAGTGGCTCTCGTTCTACTACAACAACTCCAACAATTTCATCCCCAACTCCCAGCGCAGCGACCTCGTCAACGGCGACCTCCTCGGCAACCGCAACGGCTCCGGCCAGGACGCCGGCCTCAAACTCCGCCTCTTCGGCGACCGCATCTCCGCCAACCTCGGCTGGTATGAAACCGCCGACCAAAACCGCCAGGTCGGCATCGACGCGTCGTGGACCAATCACGTGAACGCCATCTGGCGCACCCTCGGCCAATCCGCCCGCCAGATCAGCGTCTACGCCGACAGCCAGGACCTCAGCGGCGACGGCTACGAACTCGAGCTCACCGCCAATCTCACCCCCGAATGGCGCACGTCGTTCAACTGGAGCATCACGAAGCAGATCACCGACAACGTCTCGCCCCGCACCGTCGCCTACATGGCCGCCCACCGCGCGACCTGGCAGGCCGCCGGCGCCCTCGACCTCGACCGCACCGGCACTCCGCTCACCGCGCCCAACGTCGCCGCCGCCCTGCAAAACGCCACCGTCATCGTCGACAGCCTGCTCGCCGGCAACGGCAACATCCGCCGCGGCCTGCGCGAACAGTCCGGCAATCTCTTCACGAACTACAATTTCTCCCGCCAGAGCCGCTTCGCCGGCTTCGGCCTCGGCGCCGGCGCCAACTTCCGCGGCGATACCGTGCTCGGCTACGATTCCTCGCGGGGCAACAAGCCCATCTACGGCAGCGACCACATCCTCGTGAACGCCATGGTCCGCTACGCCCGCAAGATCACCGCCAAGAAGCTCGACTGGCGTATCCAGCTCAACCTCGACAACGCCCTCGGCGAGGACCAGCTGCTCGTGACCGACGCCGACCAGACCCGCGCCTACCGCTTCGTGTATCTCACCCCGCGCCGCTGGAGCCTCTCCAACACGATCAGCTTCTGAGCGCGCGCGGCCCCGCCGCCACCGTCTCGTTTCGCCCCACCGCCGGCGCGCCTCCCGCGCCGGCGGTTTTTCTTTCCCCCGGGATCGGCGCGAGTCATAGCCGCCCGCCGCGTTCCGCCTCGGAGCGAGCCGCCGCTATTTCACGACCTCGGGCCGCCGCATCTCGACGCCGAACGCGTAGATCGTCGCGTTGAAAAATCGCCCGAGCTCTGCGAACAACTTCGCCGTCGTCTCCGTCGACCAGCCCCCGTGGTCCTCGTCGGGCAGTTCCAGATAGACGGACTCGGGCGAGCCCTTTTTCAACGCCCGGAAAAGCCCGCGCCCGAGCTCCGCCGGCACGTAGGACTTTTCCGCGGCATGCACCACGAGCACGGGCGCCCGCGTCGTCGCCGCGGCCGCGATCGCGGACTGGGCGCGCAACTTCTCCCGGTCCCGCCCGAACACCACCGGCCGCAAGTCGGCGAGCAGCGACCGCGTCGTTCCCGCATCCCTGCGCCACTCCTCCAGGTCGCCCGGCGCATTGATCGCCACGGCGCAGCGAAAGGTCTCCGGCGCCAGCTGCGTCATGCGCACCGCGAGATAGCCGCCGATGCCGTTGCCGAGCGCCGCCACCATCCGGGTGTTGATGCCCAGCGCGCCGTCCTTGCCGCGCTCGAGCACCGCCCGCACGTCCTCCAACACCGCCCGGTCGAGCCCGCCGTCGATCGCCTGCAGGTGCGCCCGCCCCAGCCCGGATGAGCCGCGGTGGTTGATCTGCAGCACCGCAAATCCCAGCGCCGCGAGTGCCTGCGCCCCGCGATTGAACACCGGCCCATCCGCGAACCACGGGCCGTCGTGAAAATACACCAGCACCGGCGGCGGGCTGACGCGCGGCACCCGCGGCCGCGTGAGCATGCCCACGACCCGGCGCCCGTCCGCGGCCGGAAAATCGAACACATGCACCGCGTTGCGCCGCTCCTCCGGCAACCACGGCGCCCGCTCGCCGCAGCGGATGATTTTCCCGGCCGCCACGTCGACGAAATGGAACGAACCCGGATCCCCGGGCCCCGACGCCTCGATCAGAAACCGCGACCGGTCCTCCGTCCACTGCAGCAGCTCGACGCGCCGCGGCGCGAGCTGCTTGGCCAAGGTCGCCTGCAGCTGCTTCATCCCGGCGTCGAACCACACCGACTCCCGCCGCACCGTGCCGAAGCGCACCGCGGCGAGCGCGCCGCTGTAGGGATCCAGCCGGACCGCCTCCGGCGCGAGCAGCGCGGTCGGCTCGATCAGGTCGTAGCGGCTGTGGCCCGCCTCGAGGTCCGTGCATCGCCCGCTCGCCAGATCCAGCGCCCGCAGCACATACGTGTCGCTCGCCGCGTTCGTCGCGATGAACAGCGTCGAACCGCCGGCATCGAACCCGAGCGGCACGGACCGCGGCCCCAGCAAGGTCGCGGCCTCCGCCGCGAAACCCAGCGCCGGCTCGCCCTGCACGATCGAGTCGAGCGGCACCCACTTCTTGCTCTCGCTTTCACGATGGAGGTAGCGGAAAC
>JBILLY010000359.1:0-5426 GCA_044375835.1 Opitutaceae bacterium | reverse complement strand
CTCGCGCCAAGCGCCGCTGCCGGCGGCCGGCCAGCAGGCCGTGTTTCGGCGCCCAAACCAGCGCGACGAGAAACACCGCGGCCTGCAGCAGCACGATGCAGGCGCCGGTCGAGGCATCGATGAAGAAGCTCAGGTAGACGCCGCCGAGGCTGGAGCCGACCGCGGCCGCGACCGCGATCGCCATCATACGCCCGAACCGGTCCGACAGCAGGTAGCCGATGCAGCCGGGCGTCACGAGCATCGCGATCACCAGAATGATGCCGACCGCCTTCAGCGAGACGACGATCGTCATCGCGAGCAGCGACAGCAGCAGGTAGTAGAGAAATGTCGTCGGCAGACCCACCGTGCGGGCCTGCGCGGGATCGAAGCAGAAGAGCAACAGATCGCGCCGCCGAACCAACATGATCGCGAGCGTGAGGCCGGACACGACCAGCGTGTCGCGCAAGTCGCCCGGCGCGAGGCCGAGGATGTTGCCGAACAGGATGTGGTCGAGGTGCAGGTCGCTCCGGATCTTCGTGAAGAGCACGAGGCCGAACGCGAACAGGCCCGTGAACACGACGCCCATGACCGTATCCTCCTTCACCCGGGTGTTGGCCTTGATGTAGCCGGTGAGCACGGCGCAGAGCAGGCCCGAACCGAAGGCCCCGAGCGCGAGCGGCACGCCGAGCGCGTAGGCGACCACGATGCCCGGCAGGACGGCGTGCGAGATCGCGTCGCCCATCAGCGACCAGCCCTTCAGCACGAGGTAACACGAGAGCACGGCGCACACCGCGCCGACGGCGACGCCCACGAGCATGGCGTCGACCATGAACGGAAACTGGAACGGCTCGAGCAGCCGGCTCATGCGCGCACCTCTGCGATCGCCGCGCGCCGCCGTGCCCGGGCCGCGAGCAGGCCGTGTTTGCGGGCAAACACGAGCGCCACCACGAACAGCGCGCTCTGCAGCGTGACGATGCAGCCGCCGGTGGAGCCGTCGAAAAAGTAGCTGGCATACGCGCCGACGGCGGAGGTGCCCACGCCCATCGCCACGGCGAGACCGATCATGCGGCCGAAGCGATCCGTCAGCAGGTAGGCCGTCGCCCCGGGCGTGACCAACATCGCGACGACGAGACAAGCCCCGACCGTCTGCAACGCGGCGACGGCGGTGGCGGACAACAGGACGAGCAGCAGCAGGTGCAGTGCGGCGGGATTGAGGCCGAGCGCGCGCGCCTGGTTGGGATCGAAACAGAAGAGCAGCAGGTCGCGCCATTTCAGGCCGAGAATCAGGAGCGTGACGCCGGAGATCACGAGCACCTGCACGATGTCGCCGCCGGAGATGCCGAGGATGTTGCCGAAAATGATCGAGCGCAGGTCGACCTCGCTCGGGTAGACGGAGATCAGAAACAGCCCGAGCGCGAAAAACGCGGTGAAGACGACGCCGATGACGGCGTCCTCGCGCAGGCGGGTCTTCGTTTTCACGAAGCCCATGCCGACGGCGGCGAGCAGACCGGCGAAGAAGGCGCCGGCGGCAAACGGCCATCCGAGGTAGTAGGCGACGGCGACGCCCGGGACGACCGAGTGCGAGAGGGCGTCGCCCATGAGCGACCAGCCCTTCAGCGTGACGAAACAGGACAGAAACGCGCACACACCGCCGATCAGTGCGCTGACGCCGATGGCCTTCAGCATGTAGTCGTAGTGCAGGGGCGTGAGCAGCGTCTCGATCATGGCGCGTGCCGGCGGCCGGTCCGGCGGAGGTCGGCCGGCGAGCGCAGGGAGGGATCGTATCCGAAAAATCGTGTCGTCCCGCCGCTCACGAGGCGGGCCACACGGAAGGATGAGGCCGGGCGGTGGTTTCGATTTCCGCTCACTTGTCCCCCTCGTGCTCGGCGCGTTTGCGCACGACATCCTCGCGGCCGACGCGCTCGCGGTATTCGACGTGGCCGCCCTTGCCGAAGACCAGCGGGCGCTCGTCGTCGGTGAGGAGCGTGAGCGCCTGGCCGTCGTGTTTCTGCACCGTGGACTCGTCGAAACGGAAATGGCGCAGCACGCCGCCGAAGGCATGGAGCAGGTTTTGCTCGGTGAACACTTCCGCAGTCGGGCCGGAGGCGAGCACGGTGCGGTTGACGAGGACGACGTGGTCGCAGAATTCCGGGACGGAACCGAGATTGTGGGTCGAGACGAGGACGATGTGGCCGTCGGCCCGCAGTTCGCGCAGCAACGCGATGATCGCCGCCTCGGTGGTGACGTCGACGCCGGTGAACGGTTCATCGAGCAGGAGCACGCGGCCCTGCTGCGCCAAGGCGCGGGCGAGGAAGACGCGTTTGCGCTGGCCGCCGCTGAGTTCGCCGATCTGGCGCTCCTTGAAGTCGCCCATGCCGACGCGGGCGAGCGCCTCGTCGGCGATACGGCGGTCGGCGGCGCGCGGGATGCGCAGGAAGTTCATGTGGCCGTAGCGGCCCATCAGCACGACGTCCCAGACGCTGACGGGAAACGTCCAGTCGACCTCCTCGGCCTGCGGCACGTAGGCGACGAGGTTGCGTTTGAGCGCGGCGGCGACCGGCTGGCCGGCGATCCGGACGGTGCCGGCGGCGGGCACGACGAGGCCCATGATGGCTTTGAAGAGCGTGGACTTGCCGCTGCCGTTGACGCCGACGAGCGCGCAGATGGAGCCGGCGTCGAGGGTGAAGGAGGCGTCGCGCAGGGCGACGTGGCCGTTGGCGTAGGTGACGGTGACGCCGGCGACTTCGATGCGCGGGACGACGGGAGCGGGGCCGCTCATGGCGCGGTGAAGCCCCGCATGATGGTGCGGGCGTTGTAGTCCATGAGTTTCAGATACGTGGGCGCGGGGCCGTTGGCGGCGGTGAGGGAGTCCACGTAGAGCACGCCGCCGTAGCGCGCGCCGGTCTCGGCGGCCACCTGCCGGGCGGGTTTGTCGCTGACGGTGCTCTCGCTGAAGACGACGGGGACTTTGTTTCTCCGGACGCCGTCGATGACCTTCTGCACCTGCTGCGGCGTGCCCTGTTGGTCGGCGTTGACGGCCCAGAGGAAGAGTTCCTTCAGGCCGTAGTTGCGAGCGAGGTAGGGAAACGCGCCCTCGCTCGTGACGAGCCAGCGGCGGTCGGCGGGGATCTTGCCGAGTTCGGCACGGACGGAGGCCTCGATCGCGGCGAATTTGGCGGTGTAGGCGCGGGCGTTGGCGTCGTAGGTCGCGGCGTTGGCCGGGTCGATTTTCACGAGGGCCTTGCGGATGTTCTCGACGTAGATGGCGGCGTTGCGCGGGGACATCCACGCGTGGGGGTTGGGTTTTCCGGTGTAGGGCCCCTCGTCGATGCCGATGGGCTCGATGCCTTCGCTGAGCACGGCGCTGGGCACGTTCTTGAGGTTGCCGAAGAAGCGCTCGAACCAGCGCTCGAGGTTGAGGCCGTTCCACAGCACGAGGTCGGCGCGCTGGGCTTTGACGATGTCCTGCGGCGTGGGCTCGTAGCCGTGGATCTCGGCGCCGGGCTTGGTGATGGATTCGACGATGGCGGCGTCGCCGGCGACGTTCTGCGCCATGTCCTGGATGATGGTGAACGTGGTGACGATGCGCTTCTTGGCGGCGGCGGCGTGAAGCGGCACGGCCGATGCGAGAAGGAGGACGACGGCGGCGAGTAGGCGGGAGCGGAGGAGCGCGGTCATGGGCGGAGGAATCAGAATTTGCGGGCGAGGCCGAAGAAGAGCGTGAGATCCGGGGCGGAACGGGAGAGGCCGATGTAGGCGCCGGCATCCAGCTGGAGACCGGGCGCGAGGGGGCGCGTGAGGCCGAGATTGAAGGTGGCGACGTGGCGGCCGTCCCCCGCGGAGGAGGTCAACTCGAAGAATGCCCCGAGGTCGGGCGCGAGGTCGCGGGCGAGGGTGACGGTGTTGGCCCAGACCGGGCGGTAGCCGCGGCCGGGGCCGAGGTGGTTGCAGCCGAGCGACGTCATGGCGGCGCCTTCCCAGCCGGCGCCGACCTCGAATGCGACGGGCAAGGTGAGCGCACCTTCGACCTTGTCGTTGCCGAGACCGGCGGCGGCGGTGGGCAGCTTGAGGTCGGCGATCAGACCAAAGGCGACGGGGCCGCCGTCGTTGCCCCGGAAATTGGTCTTGGCGCGCAGGGTGGCGTCGCCGAAACCGCGCGTGCGGGTCGTGCGACCGCCGGCTCGCTCGGTGACGGCGACGTGGGGCGTGACGAAGAAACCGAATTCGACGTCGGGCGTGAGGCCGAGCCGCACATTGAACGGGGCGACCTCCCACGTCGTGGTGCGCACGCCGTCCGCGCGGTCGCGGGTCCACGTCGCGGCATCGAGTTCGACCTGCACGCGGCCGGCGTCGACGGTGAACGGGCTTTCGGTGGCGTCGGGGCGGTCGGTCGTGAGTTCACGGACGGCCGCGGGAGCGGAGGCGGCCGCCGCGAACGCAACCGGGGCAACCACCCAGGCGAAACCGACGAGAGCGGATCGGAAAGGGAGGCGGCGAGATGGCGGGAGGCGCATGTTTGAGACTAAGGTGGCATTTATTTTGAATCGTCAAAATAAATCTTTTGGTTGCGGAGAACTACCCTCTTTGTATTCCCGCGCTGTGGCCACCGTCGCGGTCGAAAACTACCTGAAGCACGTGCTGCTGTTGTCGGAAGACGGCGGCGAGCTGGTGTCGATGGGCGCGTTGGCGACGGCGCTGGCGGTGGTGCCCGGCACGGCGACCACGATGGTGAAGGCGATGGCGGACGAGGGGCTGGTCGAGCACCAGCCGCGCCAGGGCGTGCGGTTGACGGCGAAGGGCCGGGGCGTCGCGCTCAACGTGCTGCGCAAGCACCGGCTGGTGGAGACGTTTCTCGTCAACGTGCTGAAGATGGACTGGTCGAAGGTGCACACCGAGGCGGAGCAGCTGGAGCACGCGATCTCGGACGAAGTGCTCGACCGGCTGGACGCGTTGCTGGGGCATCCGGAGACCGATCCGCACGGAGACCCGATCCCGAGCCCGCAGGGCAAACTGAGCTCGCAAGTCTACGCGACGCTGGCGACCTGCGCGGTGGAGCGCGGGCTGCGGGTCGTGCGGGTGACGGACCAGTCGGAGGAGTTTCTGCAGTTCGCGGAGTCGCAGGGGCTGCAGCCCGGCACGGTGCTGCGCGTGACGGACCGCAATTTGACGGCGGGCCTCGTGAATCTGCGCCGCCCGGGCGGCAAGCCGATGGCGCTCAGCGTGAGCGCCGCGGGCAAGATCCTCGTCGAGACGGAGAAATAGGGGCGACGGTCGGCGGTCGCGCTCCCCTCCCCGCCTACCAGCCCCAGTTCACACGAAACGTGTGGGTCCAGTCGGTGGCGGCCCGCCCGATGCCGCGCTGCAGCTCGTAGTCGAGCGAGATGGACTTGGTGACCGAGAACACCGCGCCGCCGCCGACCGAGAGCGCGGTGAGCGAGCTGCTCGCC
>JBILLY010000358.1:0-5439 GCA_044375835.1 Opitutaceae bacterium | reverse complement strand
CTGGATCGGGATGCCGTTGCGGAGCTTGAACACGCCGGAGGTGACGATCTCGTCGTCGGCCTTCACGCCGCCGGAGACGGCCACGAGGTCGCCGCGGGTGGCGCCGATCTTCACGAGTTGCTGGCGCACCCCGAGGAATTCCTTCCCGTCGGGCCCCTTCATCTTCTCGACGATGTAGATCGAATTGCCGTAGGACGCGTAGGCGATCGCGGTGGCGGGCACGACTATGACGGACTCCGCCTGCGGCATCTGCACCTCCACGCGGGCGAACATGCCGGCGCGAAGCTGCTCCTTGGGATTGGCGACGGTGGCCTGCACGGAAATGTTGCGGGTGGCGGCGTCGACCTGGGAATTGATCGCGGTCACGGTCGCCTCGAACGGCGTGGCGGAAAACGCGTCGACCACGAGCGACACTTTCTGCCCGAGGGAGAGCGACGAGAGGTTGCGCTGCGGGATGCTGAAGTTGACGTAGATCGGGTCGAGATTCTGGAGGGGAAGGAGGGCCGAGCCGCGGCCGACAAACTGGCCGAGATTCACCTGGCGGAGGCCGACGCGGCCGGCGAACGGGGCGCGCACGGTCTTTTTGGCGATGAGCGCCTTGAGGGCGTCGATCTCGGCGGAGGCCTGTTTGAACGAGGCGAGCGCAGCGTCGTATTCGGATTTCGAATTCGCCTGTCGGTCGAGGAGTTCCTTGGCGCGGGCGAGGTTGAGGCGCGCGAGGTCGGCGCGGGCCTCCGAGGCGGCGAGCTGCGGGCGCTCCGTCGTGGTGTCGAGTTCCACGAGGATGTCGCCCGCCTTCACGGCGGCGCCGTTTTCCGCGGCGATCCGCACGACCACGCCGTCGGCGTCGGCACTCACGGTCACGCCCTCCACGGGAGCGAGGGTGCCGATCGCGTGCAGGGTGGAGTGCCAGAGTTCCGACTTCGCCTTCGCGGTGCTGACGGCGGCCGGCGGCATGACGTGCGGCGCGGAGGCCATTTTCTTGATCTGGGCCGCCTTGACCGCGCCGAGCGTGACGAAGACGACGGCAAAGCCGCCGAGGGCGATGATGAATTTCTTGAGCATGGGAGTGGGAGGATCGGACGGACCGGAAGACGGGAGGAAACGAAAGGGATCAGCGGCCGGCGCGGGCGGCGGCCGGGCGGGCGCGCCGTGCCGCCGGCAACGCCGGCGCGGCGCGCACCGCGGGCTCGGGCGACTCGGCCGCGCGTTCCAGGACCTTGGTGAGGAGGCGGACGAACGTCTTGCGCTCACTCTCCCCGAGCGGACCCATCAGCCACGCCATACGGCGAAAATGCTCCGGCATGATGCGTTCGAGGAGTTTGTCGCCCCGCGGGGTAAGCCCGACCGACATCATGCGGCGGTCCTCGGGATGCGGCGTCCGCGTGACGAGCCCGGAGCGCTCGAGGGTGTCGATGAGTCCCGTCATGGTCGCGCGCGTGACGCCCGTCCGGTCGGCGAGTTCGGCGGGCGTGAGCGGCTGCTCGCAGCCCGCGCGCTGGCAGTTGCCCCAGAGCGCCATCAGCACGCCGAAGCGTCCCTGGGAGATTTCGTGGGTGGCGAGGTGCGCCTCCACCACGCGGAACGCTTCGTCGCCCGCGCGGAGCAGGTGCAGGAAAACCTCCGTGGCCGACGGATCGAGGTCGGGAAACTCGCGCGAGGCCTCCAGGAGGCACTCGTAGCGCGGGAGGTCTTTGAGCATGAGCAACGGCATCGCGGAAAAGTAAGGAGGCAGATAGTTAGGCGGCTAACGAGGAATGCAAGCCACCGTCGGCAACGATTAGATTACAGTAGGCCGAAACAAACCCGGGACAGCCGCACCTTATGGGCGTCGCTCCCCGCCAAAACGACGACGGGCCGTCCCGCAGCACCGGGACGGCCCGTCGGAAATACGCGGCGAAGCCGGTTCAGACCAGCGCCTGCGCGGCCGCCACGACGGCCTCGGCGGTGACCCCGAGTTCCTTGAACACCGTCGGCGCCGGCGCACTGAGCCCGAAGCGGTCGATGCCGACGACTTTGCCGTCGAGACCGACGTATTTGTGCCAGAGCACGGTGACACCCGCCTCGACGGCGACCCGGCGGCGGCACCCGTTGGGCAGCACGCTCTCGCGATATTCCGAGGACTGGCGGTCGAAGCGGGACGTGCAGGGCAGCGAGACCACGCGCGTGCCGGCGCCGAGAGTCCTGGCGGCGGCGAGCGCAAGCTGCAGCTCGCTCCCGGTCGCGATCAGAATCTGCGCGAGCGGTGCGGTTTCCTTGAGCGCGATATAGCCGCCCTTCAGCACGCCCTCGCGGCGCGTCTGCACGGGAATCTCGTTCAAGTTGGGCAACGCCTGGCGGGTAAGCGCCAGCAAGGTGGGCCCGTCGGTGCGCTCGAGCGCGGCGGCGAACGCCCCGGCGGTCTCCTCGGGATCGGCCGGGCGGATGACGTCGAGGCCGGGGATCACGCGCAGACCCGAAACGGTTTCGACCGGTTGATGGGTGGGGCCGTCTTCACCGACGCCCACGGAATCGTGCGTGTAGATATAGACAACCGGGAGCTTCGCGAGCGCCGCGATGCGCATCGCCGGGCGCGAGTAGTCGGCGAACACCAGAAAGGTGGCGACGCTCGGGCGGAAGACGCCGTCGTAGGCGAGGCCGTTGGCGATCGCCGCCATGCCGTGCTCGCGAATCCCGAACCGGATATTGCGGCCGGTGCGGTTCTCGGGCTCGAAATCTTTGTCGGCGGCGATGTAGTTCAGCGTCGAGCCGTAGAGGTCGGCGCTGCCGCCGACCAGCAGCGGCAGCGCGGCGGCGACGGGCTGGAGGACGTCGCGGCCCGCGGCGCGGGTGGCGAGCTTGGCGTCGGCCGGGAATACCGGAATCTTCTCGAACAGCGCCGCCGCCGTGGGCGCCTGTTCGCGCGACTCGAGCAGGGCCGCTTTCTCCGGGTTGGCCGCGGCCCACGCCTTGTAGGTCTTGGCCCATTTGTTGCACGTGCGGACGAGCTTCTGCTTGTGCGCCTCGAAGTAGGCGCGCACATCGTCGCCGACGAAGAAGTGCTGGTCGGCGGGCAGCCCGAGGGAGGCGCGGGCGGTGGCGGAGAATTTCGCGCCGCCCTCCCCGTGGCCCTTGGCCGTGCCCTGCACCTCGGCGATGCCTTTGCCGATGATGGTCTTGGCAATGATGAGCTGCGGTTTGCCGCTTTTGGTCTTCTTGGCGCGGTTGAAGGCCTTCAGGAAGGCCGCCATGTCGTGGCCGTCGACCGTCTGCACATCCCAGCCGATGGACTTGAAGCGCAGAGCCGCGCTCTCGCTCTGGGTTTTCGCCGCCATGGCGTCGAGCGTGACGTCGTTGGCGTCGTAAATGAGAATCAGGTTGTCGAGTTTCTGGTGCCCGGCGAAGGCGACCGCTTCCATCGCGACGCCCTCCTGCATGCAGCCGTCGCCGGCGAGGCAAACCACGTGGTAATCGAAGATCGGGTGCTCCGGAGTATTGAAGCGGGCGGCGGCCATCTGGCCGGCCAGCGCCATGCCGACGGCGTTGCCGATGCCTTGGCCGAGCGGGCCGGTCGTGCTCTCGACGCCGGGCGTCTCATGGAACTCGGGGTGTCCCGGGGTGATGCTGTGCAGCACCCGGAATTTCTTCACTTCATCCAGCGAGACCGCGTAGCCGCTGAGGTGGAGCCAGCTGTAGATGAACATCGAGCCGTGGCCCGCCGAGAGAACGAAGCGGTCGCGATTGAGCCAGCGGGGACGCTCCGGGTTGTGCGACAGCGCGTGCCCGAACAGCACGGCGCCGATCTCGGCGGCACCCAACGGCAGCCCGAGATGGCCCGAGGAGCACGCATGGACGGCGTCGATGGCGAGACCGCGCGCCTGGTTGGCGGCTTTGCCGAGGAGTAGAGTTTGGAGCGTCATGTTGGAAAAAATCCTGATAGGCGTAGAGCGCGGCCTCACGCCGGGAAAGCCCGAAGTTCGATCACGTGTCCGCAATTGATGTCATGGAGATCGGCGGGGGCGCGGCCCGCGCGGATCGGTCGCGGTCGGCCAACAAAAAGCGAGCCCGGGAGGGGGCTCGCTTTGCGAAAAAAACTGGTTCCGGCTCAGGCCTTGGCGGCTTCGGCGGCGGGGGCAGCCGTCGCGGCCTTGGCCTTGGCGGCTTTCTCCGCTTCGTGCTGGGCGTGGATTTCGGCGGCGCGGTCCTTCTCCTTGACGGCGACGGCGGCCTTGCCGGTGCGGTTGCGGAGGTAGTAGAGGCGGGCCTTCATGGCCTCGGACTCGCGCTCGACTTCCACCTTCTCGATATTCGGCGAGTTGACCGGGAAAACGCGCTCGACGCCCTCGCCGTAGCTGAGGCGGCGGACCGTGAAGGTCTCATGGATGCCCGAACCCTTGCGGGCGATCACGATGCCCGAGTAGATCTGCACGCGCTCTTTGTCGCCTTCGCGGACCTTCGTGTGCACGCGCACACCGTCGCCGACTTTGAAAGGCGTGATGTCTTTTTTCACCTGGGAGGCGGTGATCTCTTTGATGATCGGGTTCATGGCAGTGAGTTATTTGAGTAAATCGGGTCGGATCTGGCGGGTCTTCTCCACCTGACGCGCAGCCCGCCATTTTTCGATTTCGGCATGGTTGCCCGAGAGGAGAACCTCCGGAACGGACATGCCCCGGAATTCGGCGGGACGCGTGTATTGAGGAAAGTCGAGCAACTTGCTGGTGAAGGATTCGTGCGTCAATGACTTTTCCTCCCCGAGCACGCCGGGGATGAAACGCGCGAGCGCGTCGATGACCACCGCGGCCGCGATCGTGCCGTTGGTGAGCACGTAGTCCCCGATCGAAATCTCCCCGTCGATCACGTGATCGCGGATGCGCTGGTCGATTCCCTCGTAGTGGCCGCTCAGAAAGATCAGGTGCGTCTCGCGCGACAGCTCGGCCGCGAGCGTCGGCGAGAGCGGCGTGCCGTCGGGCGTGAGATAGATGCGCCGGCAGCCCGGGGTCTGCAGCTGCTCCATCGCGGCGAACACCGGCTCGGGTTTCATGACCATGCCGGCGCCGCCGCCGAAGGGCCGGTCGTCCGCCGTGCGGTGTTTGTCGAGGCACCACTGCCGCAGATCGTGCACCGCGACCGACAGATGGCCGGCCGCGATGCCCTTGCCCAAAATGCTCTCGGCCAGGAAGCCGTCGAGCATCCGGGGAAACAACGTGAGCAGGTCGATCTTCAGCGCCACGGGTGATATCGGGATCGGTCCTCCGCGGCGGCCGACAAAAAAGCCCCGGACGAGCCGAGGCTTGGTGCGGACCGGACCGTTCGGGCCGGAGCGGAAAAAATCGTCGCCCGACTCAGGCGGAGGCCGCTTCGGCCTTGGCTCCGGCGGAACGACGCGCCTTCTTGATCATGGCGTGCATCGTGTTGGTGGGAAGAGCACCCTTGCTCAGCCAATAGTCGACGCGCTCCAGG
>JBILLY010000356.1:0-5444 GCA_044375835.1 Opitutaceae bacterium | reverse complement strand
ACGCCCGCGACGAGTTCGCGCGGGAACGGGCCGTGCGGATGATCCGGCTCGTGGATGTCGACCACGGCGAGCGTGCCGCGGAAGACCCCGGAGTCGCGCGTGCGGTTGATCGAGCCGAGCACCGTGGCGACGAGCGGGTTGACGCGGTAGCCGGCGGCCGCGGCGGCGGCGCGCACGCGGACGACCGTGTCGGGCGAGACGCGGCCCTTGCCGCGGAGCGCGTCGGAGATCGTGGTGCGCGAGAGCCCGAGGGCGCGGGCGAGCGTGCTGATGGAATTCGGGCGAGGGGTCATGCCGAACAATCCGGCAGTCCACCGCGTGGACAGGCGCCCGCAACGCCGATTCTCGATCATGGTCGCCCCACAGTCCGGCAGCGTCGCGCCGTCCCCTCGGTCGCCCGCGCCGGAGCAACCCTTCGACCACCCAGCATGAAACCCAAATCCCGTCGCACCCCGCGTGCGCTCCTCGCGGCCGCCTCGTCGGCCCTCACCCTCGGCGCCCTGCCGAGCGCCCCGGCGCAGGCGCCCGCCGCGTCTCCGAAAGCCAAGGACGATGCCGTGCAGCTCGCGCAGTTCGTCATCACCGAAGCCGCCGTGAATCCCTACCAGTCCCAGCAGGCGCTGAGCGCCTCGCGCGTGGCGATGGCGGTGCAGGATATCCCGCAGACGATCTCGGTCGTGCCGCGCGAACTCATCGTCGATTCGGGTGCGAACCGCCTGCTCGACGCCGCGAAATACGTGACCCCGATCGTGGAGAACACGCTGCCCTACGGCGGCGACCGCTACTCGATCCGCGGCTTCCAGGTCTCGGCCGAATTCATCGACGGCACGATGATCTCCGGGGCGGACGGCTACAGCATGTCGCTCTCGACCGCCAACATCGAGCGCCTCGAGATCATCAAGGGTCCCAACGCCATCCTCGTGCCCGGCGGCAGCCCCGGCGGCGTGATGAATCCGATCACGAAGTCGCCGATGCCGAAGAACGCCGCGACGATCACGCTCGGCGCCTCGAACTACTCGGGCAACACCTTCGACCTCGACTACAACCGCGTGCTGACGAAGGACGGCAAGGCGGCCATGCGCCTCGTCTATTCGCTCTGGCGGACGGACTACTATATCAAGGGCCAATATCGCAACGGCTACGAACTCGCGCCCTCGTTTTCCTACCAGCTCTCGCCGCAGCACAAACTGATCCTGAAGGCCGACTTCGTGCAGAACCGCGAGACCAACCTCGGCGGCCTGCCGCTCGATCCCGCCGTGGGCCGCAACGACACCGCGCGCATCGCCCGCGGGTTGCCGCGCGACTGGCAGTTCGGCGACAAGACCGACACGCGCCACCGCTCGACGGAGCGCGGCAGCTTCGAGCTGCTCTCGACGCTCGGCTCCCACGTGACCTCGCGCCTCTACGGCATGGCCAACCACGTGCGCCGCTACGACATCGGCGGCACCAGCGCCGGCCTCACCGGCGCCGGCGGCGGCAGCCGCAATCCCTTCACCGGCCTCTACGAGCCGGGCGTGAACTGGAACACGGCCGCCTACAACGCCGCGCCCGGCGTGACGCTCGTCGGCACGCCCGCGCCGGTGACCGATCCGTCGACCTGGGTCTATACCCGCAACGTCGGCAAGAACGACCTCGAATACACCGAGGCGCACCTGAAGAACGACTACGCGATCGTGTTCGACCTGCCGACGGGCAAGTCGACGACGCTGGCGGGCTTCTCCGCCAACACCTCGAAGGTGCACTGGATCTCGCCCGCCGCGGCGTCGCGGCCCCCGGTGCCGGCGAACAACCTGAGTTCGATCACGTATCCGGGTTACGTTTACCCGCCGATCCGCCCCGGCCTCACCACGACGCCCGGCCTCGGTCTCGACCGCACCGGCAAGCACGACGACCTGCAGGTCTTCGCCTACGAGAACCTCACGTTCTGGCAGGAGCGGATCCAGCTCTCCGGCGGCGTCTCGCGCTACTTCGGCACGCTCGCGCGCACCGACTCGACCGGCACGGCGATCAATCCGGCCTTCCCGAATTCGCCCGCCTTCAACCTCACGAGCAACGCGACGTCGTTCGGCGTGGTGGTGAAGCCGATCAAGGAGGTCTCGCTCTTCTACAGCCGCAACACGACCGGCGGCACGATGCCCGGCTCGCTCAACGCGGGCGTGACCGACCCGAACCTGAAACTCGCGCAGGGCGGGCAGAAGGAATACGGCGCCAAGACCTCGCTGCTCGGCGGACGCCTGACCGGCTCCGTCGCCTACTTCGAGATCGCGCAGAAGAACACCGCGGTGACGAACAGCGAATTCTTCCGCCTGCAGTCGCTCGGCGAATTCGCGGCGGCGGCGGCGCTCCCGCAGTTCCTGCTGCTCGACCTCACCTCGAAGGGCTGGGAATTCGAGACGACCTACTCGTGGAACAAGAACCTGACCTTCATCGGCAACATCACCTCCGTGAAGATCCGCCAGCCGATCACCAACGTCCGCGTGCGCGGCATCCCGGACAAGTCGTATGCCTTCTACGCCGACTACCGTTTCACGGAAGGCGCGCTCAAGGACTGGGGCTTCAACGTGGCGCTCGACCACAAGGGCGACGTCGCGGGCGAAAACGCGACCGGCTTCACCACGACGCGGCCGTTGCCGACGGGCCCGGCCTTCGTGCCGGTGCAGCCGTCCTTCCTCGTGGCGGGCCGCACGCTGGTGAACTGCGGCGTGACGTATCGCCGCGGCCAGTGGTCGGGCGCCGTGATGCTGCACAACGCCTTGGACAAGGACTATATCATGGCCGCGGGCAGCCGCGGGGCCGTGACGGTGGGCACGCCGCGCGACTGGAAAGCCTCGGTGAGCTACAAGTTCTGACCCTTTGGGTAGTCAGGTAGTCAGTGCGGGGCGCGCGGCGGGGGCCGCGCGCCCCGCTTCGTTTTGCGGGTCTTGCGGCCGGGCGCGAGCGGCGACGGAGCCGCAGCGCGAGTCGCGCGGAGCGGCGCGCGAGGCCCAGCGCGAGCCACGCGCGCAGGGCGCAGGCGACGCGCGACGCGCACGGGCCGCGGCGCAGCGCGGCGCCGGACGGACGCAGGTGGACTGCGGGCGGGGGGCCGGAGAAACCGGGGCGCGCTTACGGCGCGACGGCGGCGGTCTTGGGCAACACGCGGTGCGTGCGGGCCCAGGTGTCCCAGGCGGCGGTGAGTTCGCGGAGTTTTTCCGGCTGCGCGGCGGCGAGGTTGTTCAGCTCCGTCGGATCGGCGGCGAGGTTGTAGAGTTCCCACGGGGAGTCGGCCTCAGCGGGTTGCACGGCTTTCCAGCTGCCGTGGCGCACGGCCTTGTTGTGGTATTGCTCCCAGTAGAGCCAGCGGTCGCCGGGCAGTTCGCCGCCGCGGAAGAGCGGCGCGAGGCTGCGGCCGACGAGGGGCTGGATCTTGTGGCCGGCAAACTCGGTCGGGTAGGCGGCGCCGCTCAACTCGAGCGCGGTGGGCATGACGTCGGTGAGGTAGCCGGGCGCGGCGGTGGTGGCGCCGGGCGTGGTCTGGAGGCCCGCGGGCCAGTGCGCGATGAGCGGTGTGGCGATGCCGCCTTCGTGCAGGCGGGACTTGTAGCGGCGGAACGGGGTGTTGGAGGCGTTGGCCCAGCCGGTGCCGTAGGAGGAGCCGTTGGGGCCGGCATTGCGGCCGCCCGCGCCGGCGGCGGCGGGTTGGTTGACGGCCGAGAAGGCGCCGCCGCCGACGTCGATATAGGGTTCGGCGCAGCCGCCGTTGTCGGAGAGGAAGAGGATCAAGGTGCGGTCGAGTTGCCCGCGCGCGCGGAGCTGCGCGACGAGGCGGCCGACGTTGTGGTCCATGCGGTGGACCTGCGCGGCGTAGACGGCCATGCGGTAGTCGAGCTGGGTCTGCTCCTCGGCGGTGAGCGAGTCCCAGGCGCGCGCGCCGTCGTCGCGCGGGGAGAGCTGCGCGTGGGCGGGCACGACGCCGAGCTCGCGCTGGCGCGCGAAACGCTGCGCGCGGAGCCGGTCCCAGCCGCCGCGGTAGCGACCGACGAATTTCCGGATGTCCTCGTCGCGCGCGTGGAGCGGCCAATGCGGCGCGGTAAAGGCGAGGTAGAGGAAGAAGGGCTGGTCGTCGCGCTGCGCGGCGAGGAATTGCAGGGCGTGGTCGGTGAAGGCGTCGGTCGTGTAGTAGTCTTTGGAGTCGGGCGTGGGCAGCGGGGTCTGGTCGAGCGTGAGGCCGCGCGGTTCGGTGGGAGCCAGGTAGGAGCTGGCGCCGGAGATGAGGCCGTAGAAACGCTCGAAGCCGCGGGCGAGCGGCCATTTTTCCTGCCCGTGGTAGCCGAGGTGCCACTTGCCGGCGAGGTAGGTGCGGTAGCCGGCGGGGCGGAGGACCTCGGCGAGCGTGACGGCGTCGCGGCCGAGGACTTCGCGGTAGCCGGTGGCGGCGTTGGCCGGGGCGCGTTTGCCGGGATCCTCGGCGAGGGTGCCCATGCCGGCTTGGTGCGGGTGCAGGCCGGTGAGGAGAGCGGCGCGGGTGGGGGAGCAGCGCGCGGTGTTGTAGAATTGGGTGAAGCGCAGGCCGTTTTTCGCGAGGGCGTCGAGGTGCGGCGTGGGAATTTCTCCGCCGTAGCAGCCGAGGTCGGAGAAGCCCATGTCGTCGGCGAGGATGACGACGATATTGGGCCGCGGAGGCGTCGGCGCGGCGGCGAGGCCGACCGCGGGGAAGGCGGCGGCGCAGAGGAGAGAGACGAGGACGAGGCGCATGGGGAAAGCGGAGGCGGGAGCGGGAGCGGCCGGAACGGGGCAGAGTCCGGCGCGGGACAACGAGGGAGGCATAGGGAGGGGGCGCGTCATTGGAAAGTCCCGGGCGTGCACCTGCGACGGATGAAAATCCACGGGGCGGAAAACTTCGCCTGGGTGCAGCACTTCATCCACCGCCTCGCGCCGCAGGGCATGGCCGGCTTCGTCCTCGCCAACGGCAGCATGTCCTCCAACCAGAGCGGCTAAGGCGACATCCGCCGCGCCCTCATCGAGGCCGACCTCGTGGACTGCATGGTCGCCCTCCCCGGCCAGCTCTTCTACAGCACGCAGATTCCCGTCTGCCTCTGGTTCCTCGCGAAGAACAAAGGTGGGCCGGGCGCTCCGCGCACGGCTGGTTCGACTTTCCGCGACCGCCGCAAGCAGACCCTCTTCATCGACGCCCGCAAACTCGGCACCCTCATCGACCGCGTCCACCGCGAGCTGACCGACGCCGATCTGGCGAAAATCACCGGCACCTATCACGCATGGAGGGGGATGGTATCGCGCAGAGGCGCGGAGACGCAGAGACGGCAAGGGATCCGAACCTCCGCGCCTCGGCGCCTCGGCGGGAGTATTCCGACGTCGCTGACTTCTGCAAATCCGCCACCACCGCCGAAATCGCCGCGCACGGCCACGTCCTCACGCCCGGCCGCTACGTCGGCGCCGAGGAAGTC
>JBILLY010000357.1:0-5444 GCA_044375835.1 Opitutaceae bacterium | reverse complement strand
GTGGGCGCTCCGGCCGTCCTCGGTCTCGGGCACCACGTCGTTCAACAGCAGACTGATGTTCAGCCCGGATTCCGGACCAAACAATTTTGCATGCAGAGCGAAGGTCTCGAGGCGAAAGTTTCTCCACGCGGGGCCGGTTTTCTCCAACTTGTAGTTGGGATCAAGCGGCTCGCCCTTGTAGGCGACCTCGTCCCCCGTGCAGCCCGTCTTGACTTGGATAAAGGCAATCCGCTCCTGTTTTTCTCTGGGGTAGCTGCGGATATGCTTGGCGACCTCCGTGAGGAAACGGTGGTAATACGTCTTGTATTCCGGAGAGAGGTAATACGGATAGTGGGGAAATTTATCGGCGTGCCGCTCGTTATCCGTCACCACCTTGGGAACCCCTTTCGCATAGGCCCAATTGGGCGTTTTCGGTCCGGCCTCGAAGGAGAGATAAAGCGAGAGCTTGAGCCGATGCGCTCGCTCTATCGCCTCATCCATCGCGCTCCAGTCATAGACGCCCGGTTTTTTCTCCACTGAATCCCAAGGCGCATCGCACGCCGTTCCCCGCAGAAACGGATACTCTCTCGGGTCCATGGCTTCTCCCCGGTCCCACACGCCGAAGGAGCTTGGGAGCGGAGCCGCGTTGACCTCGGCTATGGAACTGAGGCCGATGAAACCAATAAGGCGGAGTGTTCTGACCCAGCCAGTGAACGTTGAGGGGACGTGCTCCATGATATTGTTGAGTGCTGGTGCGATGCAAAAACTGAAATCCTCAGGGCAATGGTCCCGACGTCAGCAACGACACCTGCACGTCGTCCAAGTAATGTGGGACAGTCCGCGCGGCCCTGTCGGGCGTGCGCACGCCGAAGAAAAGCACGAGGCTGCGGGCGGCGCGCGGCACTTGGATGCTCACGTCCAACGTCTGCCATCCCTTCGTTCCGGGCATGACATCCAGGCCTTTCGCGACCGAGGCGATCGATTCGTCCCGTCGGTCAAACCACTCGGCATCGAGGCCATCCGGCGCTTCGGTGACGGCAAAGGCTCGAATCATGTAGCGCACCGATGATTCGGCGACCGCCGTGGCAAACGAGGCCGAGATTTCGATCTCCAGCGACTCACCGTCCACGTCCGACGGCAGCGATTGCAGATCCAGCACCTGAAAGATCCGCAACGGGTTTTTGGCCACCGGTTCCAGCCGGAGCATAAACTCACCTTGCTTCGCCTGCACCCCGTTCTCCGCCGCCACCACCTGCGCCGCATCACCACTCCACCGGCCCGCGCCGGCAGGGAAGCCGACGGTCAGCGGCATCCGCGGATCCTCAAACCCCGGCTCGTGGAGCGCCAGCGGCGCTCGCTTCTCTGCTCCGCGATGGGCCGCGATGCCATACACCACCGACGCACCGAACAACCCGATCACCAAACCCGCCGCCGCCGCCGCAAGTGAACGCCATTGCAGCCAGGCACTCCGCTCGGGCGTCACGACCGCCGCTTGTTTGGCCCGGAACGCTCCGGCCTCCTCCATAAGTGCCTGCGAGAGCGCGACGCGGTCGAAGTAGGCCTTTCGCGACTTGGGGTCGACGGACAACTCCGCTTCCAAACGCAGAAAATCCGCCTCGGAAATGTCGCCGTCAAGCAGCGCGTCGATGAGTTTGTTTCGTTCCATCGGGTTCATATTTCAGTCTCCGTGCCGGCCAGTTGTTTCTCGATGCAGCCGAGCAGCGCGTTGCGCAGGCGATGCAGTGTCACCTTCAGTCCGCCCACACTGCGGCCCACTTTCTCCGCGAACTCGTCCAACGTCCCCGCCGTCGCCGAATAGCGATGCAGCAACAGGTCGCGATCCTGCTGCCGCAGCTTTTCCAAACAACTTCGGAGCGCCTCATGCCGGCGCTCGATGCTGTCATCGCGATCCGCCAGGTCGTCGGCAAGGGTCTCCGCCAGCGTGTCGCTGAAAACGAGGCGGGCATCGCGCGCCTGCTGTTTCCGGTAACTGAGCACCTCGAAGCGCGCGACACTGAAGGCCCACGCCTTGAAATTCGTGCCGAGAACAAAATTTCCCCGCTTGCGCCACAGCGTCGCGTTGGCGAGCTGCGCAACATCCGGCGCTTTCCGATCACCGGGCATCAGCGACTGCACGTAAAGCCGCAGCGGCAGTTGGATTTCGGTCAACAACGCGACGATCTGACTTTCGTGCTCGGTTTCAGCCATGAACCCTGCCAAATGCCGGAATCGGAGAAAGGTTAACCACATTTCCGGGGCAGTCTCCGCCCCCCGTCCGATTGATCCACGCCCCGCTCCCAACGCGGAATTTTTCCACCCGACGGAAATATGCACATCCTCCTCATCGTTCTCGCCCTCGCGACCTCACTCTCGGCCCAAACTCCCGGCATCCCCACCGCCGCCGATGCCGCGAAGAACCGCTCGATCAAGTGGGTCAATCCACCCAAACCCGGCCAACTCCCCGAGGGCGTCGTGCACCGCACCTTCCGCAGCGAAGCGCTCGGCCGCGAGGTCGGCTACTGCATCTACCTGCCGCCCGGCTACGCGACCGACGCGACCCGCCGCTACCCCGTCGTCTACAATCTCCACGGCGCCGGCGGCAACGAACTGCACGCCTTCTCCTCCGCGCGCGCTCTGCACGACGGCATCGTCGCCGGTCGCTGGCCCGCGATGATCCTCGTGCTGCCCAACGGCGGCTCGCACACGTTCTACAAAAACTCCGCCGACGGAAAGCTCCCCGCCGAGACGCTCATTATCCGTGAGCTGATCCCGCACATCGACGCCACCTACCGCACCGTCGCCACCCGCGCCGGCCGCGCCATCGAAGGCTTCTCCATGGGCGGCCGCGGCGCCACGCGCCTCGCGATGAAATACCCCGAACTCTTCTGCTCGCTGCACAACCAGGCCGGCAACGTCATGCACCTGCTCGACCTCTACGACCCGAAGAAGCCCGACACCTACCCCAACAACTACCTCGGGCCCGACCGCGCGCGCTACGAGGAGAACGACGTCTACACGCTCATCAAAAAGAACGTCGCCGCCATCAAGGCCGGCACGCGCATCCTGATCACCTGCGGCACGCGCGACGACGGCCACCTGCCCACGATCCGCGACTACCACGCCGCCCTGCTCGCCGCCGGCATCGACCACACCTACCTCGAAGTCGAGGGCCTCGCCCACGAGCACGACAAACTCGTCACGATGTTTCGCACCACCTGGTATGACTACCACGCCGAGTCCTTCCGCCGCGCCGGAAGTCTGAAGTAAGCACTGCATTTCCCGCGGCCGATCAGCCCGCATCACGTCCTTTCCGGGACGCGTGTCGGACGCAGGCAACGGCTCCGTTGCCCGCGCCCGTCTCCCTTGCCGGCTAAACTCAAGCCAGCGTCGGATAGTCGATGTAGCCCGCCGGACCCGGCGAATAAAACGTCTTCCCGTCCGGCTCCACGAGCGGCGCGCCGCGCTTCACTCGCTCCACCAGATCCGGATTGCTGACGTAGTGGTGCCCGAAGCACACCGCCGCGAGCGTGCCCGCCGCGACCGCCGCCGCGCCCTCGGCCGGACTGTAGCCCATGTTCGCGATCAGCGCGCCTTTGAAGGCCGCCCGCGCCGGCGTGACCACGTCGCCTTGCTGCACGCCGAAGAAATCCCCGCGCATCACGTGCAGGTAGGCGATGCCGCGACGATTCAGCTCCGTCGCCACATGCCGCGTGACCGCCACCGGATCGCTGTCCTTCATGTCGTTGTAGCTGTTCAGCGGCGAAATGCGCACGCCCACGCGACCCGCGCCCCAGACCGCGATCGCCGCATCCGTCGCCTCGAGCAGCAGTCGCGCCCGGTTCTCGATCGGGCCGCCATAGGGGCCCGTGCGCTTGTTGCTGCCGTCGCGCAGGAACTCGTCGAGCAGGTAGCCATTCGCACCGTGCACCTCGACGCCGTCGAAGCCCGCCGCCTTCGCGTTCTCCGCGGCCTGGCGGAAACCCGCCACGATTCCCGGCAGCTCTTCGTCGCGCAACGCGCGCGGCACTTCGTAGGGTTTCTTGCCCTGCGGCGTGTGCGTCTCGTCGTTCTCGATGCGCAACGCGCTCGGCGCGACCGGCTGCGCGCCGTTGTTCAGCAACGGATGGCAGGCCCGTCCGCCGTGCCAGATCTGCAGCAGGATCTTTCCGCCCTGGGCGTGCACCGCATCCGTCACCTTTTTCCACGCCGCGACCTGCGCCGCCGAATAAATGCCCGGTTCCCGCCCGCCGAACGCCGAGTTGCCCTCGATGACCATCGTCGCTTCCGCGACGATCAGGCCCGCCGACGCGCGCTGCGCATAGTAGGTCGCCATGATGTCCGTCGGCACATGGTCGACGTCGGCCCGGCAGCGCGTGAGCGGCGCCATGACGATGCGGTTGGACAGGTGCAGGTCACCGACGGCGACCGGCGCGAAGAGAGCGGCGTGATGCATGGATACAAGGAAGCGTGAATGAAACAGAGACCGGCGGTTGAAAACCGAGCCGCGAAGGGAGTCCGGGTTCCATCACGCGTCAAACCCGCCCGGCAGATCGACCGACGCGCCCGGCGTTCTGCCGCAACAGTCCTTGAGTCACCGCCCACCGGCCGCATCGTCGCGCCACCCCATGACTCCCATGCCCCCGCCCCGTCCTGCCGCCGCCCACCTGGCCGCGCTCGTCGTCGCCTTGCTCGCTACCCTCGTCCCCGTCGCGGTCGCCGCGTCCGCCCCGGCCAAACCCAACGTCCTGCTCATCGTCGCCGACGACCTCGGCTACCACGACACCGGCTTCCAGGGCAGCCGCGAGATTCCCACGCCGCACCTTGACCGCCTCGCCGCCTCCGGCGTGCGCTGCACGCAGGGTTACGTCTCGTATCCGGTCTGCAGCCCGTCGCGCGCCGGCTTCTTGACCGGCCGCTACCAGCAGCGCTTCGGCTACGAATACAACCCGCGCTTCGATCCCGCCCTGGCCGACCACGGCCTGCCGCTCACGGAGCGCACGATCGCCGACGAACTCCGCGCGGCCGGCTACGCCACCGGCGTCGTCGGCAAGTGGCACCAGGGCGCCCATCCCCAGTTTCACCCCAACCGCCGCGGCTTCGACGAATTCTTCGGCTTCCTCGGCGGCGGCCACCGCTTCTTCCCCGATTCCCACGTCGAGGTCGAGGTCGGTGCCGGCAAAAAGGCCGCGACCCACGCCGACGCCGAGCACGCCTCCCCGATGCTGCGCAACTCCGCCGAGCTCCCCGAGGAGGGCGAGCTCACCACGCGCCTCGGCCAGGAAGCCGCCGCCTTCGTCGCGCGCCGCGCCGCCGCGTCCCCGGAGCGCCCGTGGCTCCTCTACCTGGCCTTCAACGCCCCGCACACCCCGCTCCAGGCTCGCGACGACATGCTGAAAAAATTCGCGCACATCGCCGACCCGCGCCGCCGCACCTACGCCGCCATGGTCGCCACCGTCGACGAGGCC
>JBILLY010000355.1:0-5446 GCA_044375835.1 Opitutaceae bacterium | reverse complement strand
GATGTCCGCCGGCCGCTCTTCGCGGAACCGCCGCATCAGGTCCCGGCGTCCGCAGACCGCGCCCACGGGAAATCCGCCCGCGAGCGTTTTGCCGTAGGTCACGAGGTCGGCCTCGACGCCGAAATAGTCCTGCGCCCCGCCGCGCGCCAACCTGAAGCCGAGGAACACTTCGTCGAAAATCAGCACGATGCCGCGCGCCGTGCAGACCTCGCGCAGCTGCCGCAGCCACGCCGTGTAGGCCGTCCGGTCGAACCGCGCCGTCCGGCTGCTGTCGACCAGCGACGAATCCCCGGGTGCGGCGACGTTCGGGTGCAGTGCCTGGATCGGGTTGACCAGCACGCACGCGATGTCGCGCCGCGTGCGCAGCACCGTCAGCGTCCGCTCCGACATCTCCGCCAGCGTGTAGGTCTTGCCCGGCGCCTGGGGGTTGCCCGGTCCCGGCTGCACGTCGTCCCACCACCCGTGATACGCCCCGCAGAACCGCACGAGGTGGCTCCGGCGCGTGTGGTAGCGCGCGAGACGCACCGCCTGCATCACCGCCTCCGTGCCCGACATGTGGAACGACACCTCGTCCTTGCGCGCTATCGCGCAGAGCCGCTCCGCGTTCCACGCCACGCAGGGATGGTAGCTGCCGAGCACCGGCCCGAGGTCTTTCGCCCGCTCGCTCCCTTCGGCCATGCAGGCCTTGTAGAAATCGTAGCCGAAAACGTTCACGCCATACGACCCCGTCAGATCGTGGAATCGCCGCCCGTCGAGATCGGTCACCGTCACGCCTTCGCTCGCCGCCAGGAAGCCGCCCAATTTGAGGTGCTCGCGGAAATACCGGCTGAACGGAAACGGCACGCGATACGCCCGCGTGAACTGCAGGTCGGAGATGCGCTCGGCCGCCGCGGCCGATTGGGCGATCGACTTCGGATGCCGGTAGGCGAAGAGCTGCGTGAGCCGCTGGAAGCCCTCGCGCCGCTTCCGGACGATCTCCGCCGGCGCCGCGTCCGCCGCGAAAAACCGCTCCTCGCCGTAGGCGAGGCCCGGCAAGAGCGACGCCACCCGCTTTGCCATCCGCGCATGGCCCGCCAACGAGCGGTGCTTCGCGCGGGACAGCTGCCACCGGCGCCGGGCCCGATGTCCGAGGAACGCGGCAACCGCAGTCGCCGAGGCATACGTTAAAATGAGCAGCGACATGAACGAACCCGACGAAAGGGCGAAATCCGCCGGTGCCAACCCGGCACCGCGTTCCCGTCTGCAACAACTGCGTGACGGACTCCTGCTCCAGGAGGACCTGAACTTCCTTCTCACCAACCGCGTGCCGCGGATCTTCCTCACGCGGCTGATGGGCCGCTTCAGCCGAATCGAGAATCCGTTGGTCGCCCGCGCCGCCATCGCCGTCTGGCGGCTCTTCACCGATCTCGACCTCCGCGAAGCCAAAGAACGCTCGTTCGGCAGTCTCCACGCCTGTTTCACCCGCGAGTTGCGTCCCGGCGCCCGCCCGATCGATCCCGACCCCGCCGTGCTGGTCAGCCCCTGCGATGCCATCGTCGGCGCCTGCGGCTCCGTCGCGGGCACCCGGGCCTTTCAGGCGAAGGGTTTTCCCTACGACATCGCGGAACTCTTCGGCAGCGAGACGGCCGCCGCACCGTATCGCGACGGCACCTACGTGACGCTGCGCCTGACGTCGGCCATGTATCACCGCTTCCACGCGCCGGCCGACGCCCGGATCGAACACGTCACCTATCTCAGCGGCGACACCTGGAACGTGAACCCCGTCGCGCTCAAGCGCGTCGAGCGCCTCTTCTGCCGCAACGAACGCGCCGTCGTCCGCCTGCGCCTCGCCGACGGCCAACCCCTCGCGCTCGTCGCCGTGGCCGCGATCCTCGTCGCGTCCATCCGCCTGCACTTTCTCGACGTGCTGCTCCACCTCCGCTGGCGCGGCCCCCACGAACTGCCCTGCGACCACTGCTCCGCCCGCGGCGAGGAACTCGGATGGTTCGAGCACGGCTCGACCATCATCGTGTTCGCCCCGCGTGGATTCGCCCTCTGCGCCGCCGCCCAAACCGGGGCGCGGATCCGCATGGGCGAACCGCTGCTGCGGCGGCGCATCGAGCCGTAACCGCCGCTCCCGCCCGCGCCTCCTTCGCCCTGAGTCCGCCCGATGTCGCCCCTCCGCTCGCGGCGAGCCGGAAACTCCGCGTGCTCAGGCGAGTGCCGCGCCCGGCTCGATCCGCAAACCGAGGCCAGAAACCGTATCCGCGCCCGCCCGATCGACCCACGCGGCAAACGCGATCATGCCCGCGTTGTCCCCGGTGTGCTTCGGCTGCGCCGCGAAAAACGGGATCCGGCTCCGCTCCGCCTCCGCGGCCAGCACCGCGCGCAGCGTGCGGTTGTTGGCCACGCCGCCCGAGAGCCCGAGACTCCGGTAGGCGCCGTCGCCGAGCCGGAGCGCCGCCCGCGTCTTGCGCTGCAGCGCATCCATGACCGCCTGCTGGTAGCTCGCGCAGAGATCGCTCCGCTGCGCCTCGATCTCGGCAGGCGACATTTTCTCAAGCTGGTAGCGCAGCGCCGTCTTGAGGCCGGAGAAACTGAAATCGAGCTCGTCGCGCCGCCCGATGCCGCGGGGGAAATCAAAAGCATCCGCCCGCCCGCCCGCCGCCCATTTCTCGACCAGCGGCCCGCCCGGATAGCCGAGGCCGAGCAACTTCGCGCCTTTGTCGAGCGCCTCGCCCGCCGCGTCGTCGCGCGTGGTCGACAGCACCCGCAGCGTGCGCGCCGCATCGACGGAAAACAGCACCGTGTTGCCGCCCGACACGATCAGCCCGAGGTGCGGCAGCAACGCGTCCAGCCGGCCCGAAAACTCTCCCGGCGCCTCCGCGTGCAGCGCGATGAACGGCGACCACACGTGGCCGCGCAGATGGTTCACGCCCACGACCGGCACGCGCCACGCCAGCGCGAGGGACTTCGCCGCCGCGACGCCGATCGCGAGGCACGCCGCCAGCCCGGGGCCGCACGTCACCGCCACGGTTTCGACGCCCGCAAACCCGACTTCCGCGCGCGCCCGCCCGAGCAGCGGCCCGAAGGTCCGCAGGTGCTCGCGCGTCGCCAAATCCGGCACCACGCCCCCGTGCCGCTCGTGCAGCGCGATCTGGCTGTGCACCCACTCCCCGGCCAGACCCCGGGCCGGGTCGAAAAGCGCCACCGCCGTCTCGTCGCAGGAACTCTCGAGGGCGAGAATCATCTCACGGCGTCGCCCGCGCCACGCTCCGTTCCCCGAACAACCGGACGCCCTTCAGCATCGCCACCGCGGTCTCGAGCTGCCGGTCCGCGATCATCTCCACGCCGAAGCGTTCTTTGAACTCCGTCGGATCGGTGATGTCCGCGCGCGCCCGTTGCCGCGCCAGCGTCTGGTCCTCCTCCGGCGTCATCACCACCTCGACGTGCGGCTCGATGCCGCGCTCGTGGATCGTCGCCCCGCTCGGCGTGTAGTAGCGCGCCGTCGTGAGCCGCAGGCCTTCGCCGTTCTCCAGTTTGAAGACCGACTGCACCGAGCCTTTGCCGAAGGAGCGCTCGCCGACGACGATGGCGCGCCCGGTGTCCTTGAGCGCGCCCGTGACGATCTCCGCCGCGCTGGCGCTCCCGGCGTTGACGAGCACGGCGATCGGAATCGCGATCGGCGGCGCCGCCGTCTCCGCGCGGAACTCCTCGCGGTCGGACGGCTTGCGGCCCTGCGTGTAGACGATCAGTTCGCCCTTCCGGAAAAACGGCTCCGCCACTTCCACCGCCGCATCGAGCAGGCCGCCGGGGTTGTTGCGCACGTCGATGATCAGGCTCCGCGCCCCGCGCGTCAGCAGCCCGTCCAGCGCCCGCCGGAACTGCTCCGCCGTGTGGTCCGAAAACTCCGTCAACTGCACGTAGCCGATGCCGTCGCCCAGCAGACGCGCCAGCCGCACGCTCTCCACCTTGATCACCTCCCGCACCAGGGTGAGATCCAGCGTCTCCTTCGTCGCGGGCCGATGGAGCCCGACCGTGACGGAGGTCTTCGGTTTGCCGCGCAGGCGACTCACGATCCCGTCGACGTTTCCGCCCGGCTCGATCGGTCTGCCGTCGATGCTCACGATCTCGTCTCCGCGCCGGATGCCCGCCCGCTCGCCGGGCGTGCCGGCCAGCGGCGCGATCACCACGATGCGGTTGTTGCGCGTCTCCACCTGGATGCCGACGCCCCCGAATTCGCCCGTGATGTCTTCCTCGAACTCGTCGTTCTCCTTTTTTTCGAGGAACTCCGAGTGCGGATCGAGCGCCTCGACCATGCCGTGCAGCGCGTTGCGCGCGAGGGCGTCGAAAGCGACCGACTTCCCGTCGACGTAGTTTTCGTTCACGAGCCGCATCACGTCCTTCACGTAGCCCGAGGACCGCGCCAGGTCGCGGTTCGGCCAGAGATTCCACGCCGTCGTCACCCGCAGCGTGGCCACCGTGAGCGCGATGCCGAAGACGGCGCCGGTCGCGAGGCTGAGAATGCGTTTGAACATGGCCGGCACTGTGGCCATCGGCATCGCTTTGTAAATGGGTTCGTCGCCCGACACGTCCCCCGCGGTCTCACCCGGCTTCCTCGCGGTCTTCCACGCCCACGCGGCGGCGGACGGCACGATGCCGTTTGCCCGCTTCATGGAGCTCGCGCTCTATCATCCGGAGGTCGGCTACTACCGCCGCGACCGGCCGCGCGTCGGCCGCGGCCCGGGGACGGATTTCTACACGGCCAGCAGCAGCGGAACCGTCTTCGGCGAACTCGTCGTGCACGCCGCGGCCGCGCTCCTCCGCCAACACGGCCGCGACCCGGCGGTCCATACGCTGATCGAGATCGGCGCCGAGCCCGGGGCCGGCGTCTTCACCGGTCTCGCGTTGCCCTTCCGCTCCCACCGCGCCATCCGGGTCGGCGAGGCGATCGATCTCACCGGCGACTGCGTCGTCTTCTCCAACGAACTCTTCGACGCCCAACCCTGCGTGCGCACGGTGCGCCGCGCCGACGGCTGGCGGGAGATCCATGTGCAGGCCGCCGCCGAGGGATTCGTCGAGGTCGAGCGCCCCGCCGAGTTTTTCGAGGCCGCACCCGAAGGTTACCGCTTCGACCGTCCCCTCGCCGCCGCCGCGCTGGCCGGGCGGATCGCGGCGCAACCGTGGCGCGGGCTCTTCCTCGCCCTCGACTACGGCAAGACCGCCCGCGAATTGCTCGAAAACACTCCCGGCGGCACCGCCCGGGCCTACCTCCGGCACCGGCAGTCGGCCGACCTCCTCGCCCGGCCCGGCGAACAGGACCTGACGTGCCATGTGTGCTGGGATTGGATCGCCGGCGCCTTGACCGACGCCGGGTTCACCGCCCCGGCCATCGAGTTTCAGGAGTCGTTTTTCGTCCGGCGGGCCGCCGGGTGGCTCGCGACCGCCGTCGCCGCGGACGCTGCCG
>JBILLY010000586.1:0-3845 GCA_044375835.1 Opitutaceae bacterium | reverse complement strand
CCTCGAGGAGGTCGATGCGATCTGCAATCGGGTCATCATCATCTCCCAGGGCCGCGTCGTCGCCGACGAGACGCCCGAGAAACTCCGCGCCCGCAAACCCGGCGCGCGCCTCGACGAAATCTTCCGCGACCTCACCCGCGGCGACATCTGAGTCCGCCAAGGAGCGAGGTGCAGGGAGCGAGCAGCGAGCATTTCCGGTTCGCATTTAGCTCCCGCCGCCTCGCCCGCCCACGGACATCACTCCGCCTCACCCGTCACAGGTCCCACGTCACCCGCCACACCTTCCCTCCGTCCTTCCCATGCGCCAAATCACCCCGATCTTCAAACGCGAGTTCCTCGGCTACTTCCGGTCGCCCGTCGCTTACGTTTTCCTGGTCGTCTTCCTGTTTGCGTCGGTCGGCCTCGCCTTCTTCGCCGGCGGCTTCTTCAAGGCCGGCATCGCCTCCCTCGAACGCTACTTCACCTTCCACCCTTGGCTCTTCCTGTTCCTCGTGCCCGCCGCCGGCATGCGCCTGTGGTCCGAGGAGAAACGCTCCGGCACCGTCGAGCTGCTTTTCACGCTCCCGGTCACCACGCTCGAAGCCGTCATCGGCAAATTCCTCGCCGCCTGGGCCTTCGTCTCCGTCTGCATTCTGGCGAGCTTTCCGATGGCCCTCACCATCGGCTACCTCGGCCAGCCCGACTGGGGCGTCGTCATCAGCGGCTACGTCGGCAGCATTCTCATGGCCGCCGGCTACCTCGGCATCTGCTCGCTGATGTCCGCCCTGACCAAGAACCAGGTCATCAGCTTCGTCCTCAGCGTCTTCGTCTGCGTGATGATCGTGCTGCTCGGCACGAGCATGTTCAGCGAGTTCCTCACCGGCTTCCTCAGCCTGCCCGTCGTCCTCGCCGACCTGATCTCGAACTTCAGCTTCCTCACCCACTTCGACGCCTTCACCAAGGGCATCATCGATCCCAAAGACGTCATCTTCTTCGTCTCCCTCGTCGGCTTCACGCTGTTCCTCAACGTCGTCGCCCTCGAACGCTGATCACCTTTCTCCGCTGACCGACCCTCAACTCTCAGCCCTCAACTCTCAACTCTCCGGGCCCCCATGAAACTCAGCGCCAAAGCCCTCGCCGCCGTCCTCCTCTTCGTCGGCCTCGTGCTCGTCAACTACCTCGCCTCCTCCATCCCCGTGCGCGTCGACGCCACGGCCGAGTCCATCTACTCCCTCTCCGAGGGCACCAAGAAGATGCTCGGCAAGATCGAGGAGCCCGTGACGATCGACCTCTACTTCACCAAGGATGCCTCCGGCGTCCCGATCGCCTACAAGAACTACGCCGCCCGCGTGCAGGAGATGCTGCGCCAATACGTGCGCGCCTCCGGCGGCAAGCTCGCCCTCAACATCGTCAATCCCCGCGCCGACACGCCCGAGGAAGAGAAGGCCACCGCCGCCGGCCTCACCCCGCAGGTCGCCCAGCAGGGCGGCGAGCAGTTCTTCTTCGGCCTCATCGTCACGCAGGCCGACCAGCAGAAGACCATTCCCGCCTTCACGCCGCAGCGCGAACAGTTCCTCGAATACGACCTCTCCAAACTCGTCTACAGCGTCCAGATGCTCGACAAGCGGAAGCTCGGCGTCCTCACCAGCCTCCCGCTCCAGGGCACCAGCCCGCAGCAGATGCAGATGATGATGATGATGCGCCAGCAGCCCCAGCCCTCCCAGATGGTCATGGGCGAGCTCGAGCAGTCCTTCAAACTCGTCACCGTCGAGCCCTCCGCCACCGAACTCCCCGCCGACCTCGACGCCCTCCTCATCGCGCACCCGCAGGGCCTCACGCCGAAGCTCCAGTTCGCGATCGACCAATTCCTTCTCGGCGGCAAGCCCGTCTTTCTCGCCGTCGACCCGTCCTCCCAGCACTTCAAGCGCCAGAGCAACCCGCAGCAGATGATGATGGGCGGCGGCGCCCAAAACGTCTCCTCCGACCTCGCCACCCTGCTCAAGGCCTACGAGATCACCTACGACGCCCAGAAGGTCGTCGGCGACCTCGAGAACGCCACGCAGGTCCAGACCGGCGGCGGCGGCGTGGCCCGCTACCCGATCTGGCTCAGCCTCCGCGGCAAGACCGCCTTCAACCAGAAGTCGCTCCCCACCGCGCAGCTCAACAGCGCCATGTTCATCGAGTCCGGCAGCATCAGCCACACCGCCGGCGGCTCCCTCACCTTCACCCCGCTCGTCGAAACCGGCGCCCAGGCCGGCGACATCCCGAGCATGATGCTCCAGTTCGCCCAGCCCGACGACGTCGCGAAACAGATCAAGCCCAGCGGCAAGAAAACCATCGCCGCGCTCGTCACCGGCAAGTTCAAGACCGCCTTCCCCGACGGCGCGCCGAAGGACGAACCCAAGCCCGACGATCCGTCCAAGCCCGCCGCCCCCAAGGCCCCCGAGCCCGCCCCCGGCTCGCAGCTCAAGGAGTCCAAGGGCACCTCGACCCTCTTCGTCATCGCCGACACCGACTGGCTCTTCGACGACTACTCCGTCCGCAAGTTCAACTTCTTCGGCCAGACCGCCGCCGAACCGTTCAACGACAACCTCAGCTTCGCCGCCAACACCATCGAGTTTCTCGGCGGCTCCCAGGACCTCATCTCCATCCGCGGCAAGGGCACCTCGCTGCGTCCCTTCGACGTCGTGCGCAAGATGGAGGCCGAAGCCCAGAAACAATATCAATCCAAGCTCACCGAGCTCGATGGCCGCCTCCAGCAGGTCCAGACCAAGCTCAGCGAACTCCAGGGCAAGAAGGGTGAGGGCAACCGCCTCGTCGCCACGCCCGAGATGGCCAAGGCCATCGAGGACTTCCAGAAGCAGCAGGCCAAGATGCGCGGCGAGCGTCGTGAAATCCGCCGCGCCCTCCGCGAGGACATCGACCGCCTCGAGAACCGCCTGCTCGTCATCAACCTCCTCGCCTCGCCGGTCCTCTTCGGCGCCTTCGGCCTCTGGTTCTACCGCAACCGCAAAAAATAACTTCCCGCCCTCCCGATGAAACTGAAGACCCTCCTCGTCTCCGTCCTCGTCCTCGGCCTGCTCTCGGTCGGCGCCTGGTTCTTTAGCCGCCCGCCCGCGCCGCCCTCCGCCGACGCCCGCCTCGGCCAACCCCTCGTCGCCCAGACCGCCGTCGAGAAGGCCGCCAAGCTCCGCCTGTCCGACGCCGGCAAGACCGTCGAACTCTCCCGCCAGTCCGACGGCACCTGGCGCGTGAACTCCTACCACGACTTCCCCGCCGACTTCTCTAAGCTCAGCGGCCTCATAGGCAACCTCACCGACGCCAAGCTCCAGCGCCTCGTCACCAGCAGCGCCGACCGCATCGCGCGTCTCGAGTTCAAGGATACGAAGATCGAGCTGCTCGGCGCCGACGGCAAAGAGCTCTTCGCCGTCACCCTCGGCAAGAATCCCGAGACCGGCGGCGGCCGCTTCGTCCGCTTCGGCACCGAACAGAAGGCCTACCTCGCCAACCTCAACGCTTGGCTCGATCCCGAGCCCAAGAACTGGGCCAACTCCGAGATCCTCAACCTCAAGGCCGACGACATCGCCAAAATCGAGATTCCCTTCGCCGAAGGCGGGCCCGTCGTGGTCTCCCGCGCCAAGAAGGAAGATCCTTGGACGGCCGCCACCACGCCCGCCGGCCAGCGCGTCAAGGCCGACAAGATCGCCTCCGTCCTCAGTTCCCTCGCCTCGGTGCGCTTCTCCGACACGACCGCCCCCGACGACGCCAAAGCCGTCGAGGCCAAGACCCATCTGCGGACCTACAAGTTCGAGACATTCGACAAGAAGTCCGTGACCGTCGCCCTCGGTCGCAAACCCGAGGAAAAG
>JBILLY010000353.1:0-5455 GCA_044375835.1 Opitutaceae bacterium | reverse complement strand
CGCGGAAAACTCTGAACGCGGGCGGGGCGGACGGGCTCCGCGGGGCGGCGGCGGGTGGAAGTCGCAACGCGGCGAAACGCGCGGCGTGCTTCCCTTGGGGGCGGTTTGGGTGCATCGGTGACGCATGCTGCCGAGTCACCAGGGATCGTTCCGCCTCTTCCGTGTCGCCGGGATCACGGTGTATCTGCACTGGTGGTGGTTTTTGTTCGCGGTGTTCGCGATCTCGACGCGGCAGCGGGCCTACAGCTCGCCGGTGTGGAATGTGGCGGAGTATCTCACGCTCTTCCTCATCGTGCTGCTGCATGAGTTCGGCCACTCGCTCGCGTGCCGGCAGACGGGCGGCAAGGCGGACGAGATCGTGCTGTGGCCGCTGGGCGGCGTGGCCTTCGTGAAGCCGCCGTCGCGGCCGGGCGCGGAGTTGTGGAGCATCGCGGCGGGGCCGCTCGTGAACGTGGCGTTGATCCCCGTGATCCTCGGGCTCGACTGGGCGCGGCTGCACCTCGGCTGGGGCGCGGGCGAGGCCGACTACCGGCGCTATCTGCGCTATGTGACGCTCATGAACTACGGCCTGCTGATCTTCAATCTGCTGCCGGTCTACCCGCTCGACGGCGGGCAGATTTTGCGGTCGCTGCTGTGGTTCAAGCTCGGCAAGTGGCGCAGCCTGCGCGTGGTGACGATCGTGGGGTTCTTCGGCATCGCGGCGGTGTTTGCGCTGATGATGTGGCAGGAGCGGAACAATCTCGGGCGCATCGAGGCGTGGTTCATGCCGCTGTTGCTCACGGGGTTTTTGTTGTCGCAGTGCATGACGGGCTACCGGCACGCACAGGCGTTGCTGGCGCTGGAGCGGTCGCCGCGGGTGGGCGGCTTCGCGTGTCCGAGCTGCGCGGAGGCGCCGCCGGGCGGACCGCTGTGGCTGTGTCCGTCGTGCGGCAACCGGTTCAACCCGTTTTCGACCGGCGGGGTGTGTCCCCATTGCAGCGCGGCGCGGACGGCGGTGCCGTGTCCCTCGTGCGGCGAGGCGGCGTCGGTCGAGGCGTGGGCGGAGCGGGCGAAGCGCGGATCGGACGAGCCGCCGCGGTTGCGCGGGTAGGCGGGAGGGAGCGAGCGGCGCGGGGGCGGTGAGCGGGCGGCGCCGGGATTTTGGAGCCGCGCGGCGCCGGCGGGGCGGGATCGGGCCCGCGCGCTACGGTGCCGGGGCGCGCAGGTCGACGCGGATGAGTTCGCGGTCGTTGCGGACGAAGACGCTCTGCAGCGCGAAGGCGGGGTGCGACCAGTGGACGTCGCGGCCGCCGGCCTTGTTGGTGGGGTCGAGCAGGTGGGCGCGGTCGAGCTCGGTGTAGCCCTCGGGCGTGAGGCGGGCGAGAATCAGGTCGCCGGTCTCGTTGTAGATCCAGAAGCGGTCGGCCTGTTTGACGAGAAACGCGGTGGTCCAGCGCGCGGGTTTGCCGGCGGGCGTGGTGGGCGCGAGGGTTTCCCAGAGGCGTTCGCCGTCGGCGAGGCGCAGGCCGCGCAGGTGGCCGAAGCTGCACACGCCGTAGATCGTGCCGTTCTCCAGAAACGGCGTGCTCATGAGGCTGTGCAGGCTGTCGGGCTTCACCTCGCTCGGGCCTTTGCGGCGCCAGACTTCGGTGACGGCGGGCCGCGCGGCGTCGAGGCGCAGCAGCAGCGAGCCGTCGAAGAACGCCGAGGCGAAGAGAAACTCGCCGTGGTGCCGCGGCGTGCCGATGGCGTGGGCCATTTTGGTTTTGAACGGCTCGGTCCAGAACACGGCGCCGGTGGCGGGGTCGAGGCCGCTGAGGGATTCGCTGTCCCAGACGACGAGTTGGCGGCGGCCGCCGGCCTCGATGAGCGTGAGCGGCGCGTAGCCGGGCTCCTTGGCGGGGAGGGCGCGCCAGACTTCTTTGCCGGTGTGGCGATCAAACGCGACGACGGTATGGCCGACGCCGCCGACGAGGCAGTAGACGAGGTCGCCGTCGACCAGCGGCGGCGAGGCGAAGCCCCAGGTCTGCGTGGTCACGCCGTAGTCGACCTTGAAATGGCGCGACCAGACGACGCGGCCGTCGGCGGTGTCGAGGCAGTGCAGGTGGCCCTCGGCGCCGAGGGTGTAGACGCGGTCGCCGGCGACGGCGGGGCCGGCGCGCGGGCCGGACGGGTAGCTGATTTCGTAGGCGGCGTCGTAGGTGCGGGTCCAGAGCACGCGACCGTCGGCGGCATCCAGACACAGGATACGCTCGCGGCCGGTCTCGGCCTTGCGCTGGAGGGCACCGCCGGGATTGCCGCGGGTTTCCGAGTCGGGGCGGTCGGTGAGGTAGACGCGGCCGCGGGCGACGGCGGGGCTGGAGTAGCCGGCGGCGACGGGCGCGCGCCAGAGCACGCGCGGGCCGCCGGCGGGAAATTTTTCGAGCAGCCCGGTCTCGCGCCAGACGCCGTCGCGCTGCGGACCCTGCCAGTGCGGCCAGTCGTCGGCGCGCGCGGCGGCGGCGATACAGGCAAACGCGAGGGCGGCACGGAGCTGGCGGGCGGGGCGACGGAGTAACATGGCGGCGCGGGCTGAGGGGAGCGCTCAACGTTCGACGTTTAACGCGGAATGCTCAAGCGGGCGGGCGGAAACGAGTGGGTAAGTTCGGAGCCGGCACACGCGGAACACCGAATGTTGAAGATGAGCCACGACTACGGTCGGCGTGACTCCTGCGCAGTAGAAGCCAGACGGACGTCGACGACCCATGGGACGTCTCATGGATTGGAAACAGATACTGGACGCGGTGCTTCAACGTGCTCGTCGAAATAGACAATAAAGGGGAGTGCGACCAACTGGCGTTCCTCGCCCAGCGGTGTCGTCCGCCTCACGATCAGCGACTCGTGTTCGGACCAAAACTCGACGACGTAGAACCAAAATTTTCCGGCCGAAGCCGGGTCCCGGCACAATCGGACAGTTTCGACGTGAAAAAATTGGGCGGCTTCACCCGCCAACTTCTCAAGCGCTGGACGAGCAAGCTGAATGGCGCGTCGGGCCGGAAAGGGCAGGTCGCTCTTGGCGGGATCCAACTCCCCCGCTCGCAAGTGCGCGGCATCACGAAGCCGAAGATCATACGACCGGTTGTTCCACCAGCCGGTTGCGACGAGCTGAGGTAGCGGTGTCAGGGCCAGCGTCGGAGCCGCGATCAAGAGCAAGACTGCCGTGACGCTCGAAAGGGAAATTTTCATCGGATTGCGTAACTTCGAATGCCCACGGCTCACCGGTGCGGGTGGCGCTGGAGGTCGAGCCAGAGGCGCTCGACCTTGGCGCGGGCCCACGGGGTTTTGCGGAGGAAGGTGAGGCTCGATTTGAGGCTCGGGTCGAATTGGAAGCAGCGCACGGGCACGCGGTCGGCGAGGCCGGGCCAGTCGTATTCCTCGGCGAGCTCCTTCACGATGCGCTCGAGGGTGACGCCGTGGAGCGGGTCCTTGGATTTCGGCGCCGCGGGCGGACCGGCGGGCGCGGGCGCCGCGGCGGCGGGGGTGTCGGGAGAACTAGCCGGCGAAGCCGGCGTGGCGGCGGCGGGCGGGACGGGGTCGGACGACATCGGCGAAAGGGGGCGGCGATTTCGCGCGGCGACGCCGCGCGGCGCGGTTACTTTTTTTCCGCGGGCGCGGCCTTCTTCTGCTTCGGCGCGGGGAGCGGGGGCGGGGTGCCGGGGAGTTTCTTGCCGAGGGCGTGGTCGTCGGGCGTGAGGCCGCGGCGGAAGCCCTTGAAGGCATACGGCGACGGCTCGTAGGGGTCGACGTAGCGGACGTCGGTCTGCGCGGGGATCTCGAGGCCGAAGCCCATGAGCACGGCGTTGACGACGAGGCGGCGGAAGCCCTCGTTGGCGAGGTCGGTGGCGGCGCCCATGGTGGAGCAGAAGACGCGGTTGACGGTGCCGTTGGCGTTGCGGTTCAGGCGGGTCCAGGCGAGCGGCATCATGGGGTCGTTGATGCCCTGCTCGACCTTGTCGGCGTGGCGGACCTTGCGCTGCACGGTGTCGATGGGGTCGGTGGGACTCATGCCGGTGAGCACGGCGCCGCGCAGGAGTATCCGGGAACCGGCGACGGGGTGCGTCTCATAGACGCCGGAGTCGCCGAAGACCTCGCGCACGCCGCGGAGAATCGGGTCGCCCTCGACGCCGGGCACGACGATGCCGCGGGTGGCGCCGCGGCGGTTGGCGCCCCAGTGGCTGACCCAGTTTTCGCCGAGGACATTGCGGCCGAAATCGTTGAAGTGTTTGTAGGCGCCCGGGTGGTTGGGCGGGAAACGGAAGGCGTGCGTGCTGGTGCGCAGGCCGACGATGGGGACGCCGCGGGCGACGGCGTCGGCGAAGAGCTTCATCGCGGCGTCGGGCCACTGGCGGAAGCGGAGTGCCATCACGATGCCGTCGGCGGTGGCGAGGGCCTCGGGGTTGCCGAGGGAGGCGTTGTTGTCGGGGTTGATGGTGCCGTCGGGATCGAGCGCGAACAGCACGGTGCATTTGAAGCCGTGGCGCTGGCTGAGGATCTTGGCGAGCATGGGCAGGCCCTCCTCGCCGCGGTATTCCTCGTCGCCGGTGAGAAACACGAGGTGCTTGCCGGCGCCGGGGCCGGGCTGGGCCGGGTAGGTGATCGAGGCGGCGGCGGCGCGGAGCGCGGGCGCGGCGCAGGCGAGCGCGAGGGCGAGGGGAGCGACGAAGGCGAGGGAGCGGACGAGGCGGAGGGGCATGGGTGGGCGGGGAAAGCGTTGTGGCGGAGCAAGGGATGACGGGCGCGGGCGCCGGAGAGAAGGCGCAACTGCGGCGCGGTGCGCAAGCGAGGCAAGGGCTGGGCGCGCCGGGACGGCGCGGGCGCCGCGGAGCGGGGTGGGCCCCGGGGCCGCCGGCGCGCGCGGACGAACGGCGGAGGTCGCCGCGGCGTCGCGGCGGTGGACAAACGGCGGCGGGTGGGGTTGGGTTCGCGGCAACCCCGCTGCACCCATGTGTTCACCGAAATTCCCGCGTTGGTCCCTTCGTCTGCTCGTCGGTCTGGCGTGCCTCGGGGCGGTGGGAGCGACGGGAGCGCGGGCGGCGGAGGCGGAGGCGGCGCGGCCGGCGGGCGCGGCGTATGAGACGGGTCGGCGCACGCGCGACGGCATCGGCAAATTCTATTTCGGCCGGGAAATTTCCCAGGTGATGGGGCACCAGGGCGCGGGTTGGCTGGAGCGGCCGGAGCGCGAGGAGGAGGAGCGGACCGATCTGTTGCTGAAGGAACTCAAGCTGAAGGCGGGCGACACGGTCGCGGACGTCGGCGCGGGCAGCGGGTATTTTTCGTGGCGGATGGCGCGGGTCGTCGGCGCCAAGGGCACCGTCTACGGCGTGGAGATCCAGCAGGCGTTTCTGGACCTGCTCATGGCGAACATGAAGCGCCGCGGCGTGGGCGAGATCGTGAAGCCCGTGCTCGGCACGGTGCAGGATCCGCAGCTGCCGGCGGC
>JBILLY010000083.1:0-10887 GCA_044375835.1 Opitutaceae bacterium | reverse complement strand
CGCGCCCGACGCCTCCGTCCGACCGCTCCGGCCCGCGGTCCGCCGCAGCACCGCCTTCACCCGCGCGGTCAGCTCGCGCGGGCTGAAGGGTTTCACCAGATAGTCGTCGCCGCCGAGTTCGAGCCCGAGCACGCGGTCGAGCTCGGTGTTGCGCGCCGTGAGAAACAGCACCGGCACGTCCGAGCGCGCGCGGATCGTCTTGCACACATCGAACCCGCTGCCGTCCGGCAGCCCCACGTCGAGCACCACGAACGCAAATTCCTTCGCCGCCAACGCCGCCAACCCCGCCCGGCCCGTCGCGCACCACTCCGGCGCGAAGCCCTCCGTCTTCAGCGCGTAAAGCAGCGTGTCCGCGATCGAGGGTTCGTCTTCGACCACCAAAATTCTCGGCCGGCCGTCCATGGTCCGCCGCTCCCTCAGCCCGCCGCTTCGCTCAGCCGCGCGATCACCGCCGGGAGCAGCGCGTGCTCGGCCGCGTGGACCTTCGCCGCGAGCGTCTCGAGCGTATCCGCCGCTTCGATGCGCACCGCCGCCTGGTCGATGATCGGACCGCCGTCCACCTCCGCCGTCACGTGGTGCACCGTGCAGCCGGTGATCTTCACGCCGCGCCGGAACGCCTGCCCGATCCCGTCCAGCCCCGGGAAGCTCGGCAGCAGGCTCGGGTGGAGATTGATGATCTTGCCCGCAAACGCCGCGATGAAGGGCGGCTTCAGCACGCGCATGAAGCCCGCCAGCACGATCAGGTCCGGCGCGCAGGCCCGGATCGCCGCGATGTAGCGCTGCTCGCCCTCGGCATCGAGCTTGGTCTTGAACGGCGCCGCATCCAGCCACGCCGCCGGCACGCCGAAGCGCGGCCCGAGCGCCAAAATCCCCGCGTCCGGTTTGTCGGAGAAGATCTGCACGACACGCCCGCGCCCGAGTCGCCCGCCTTGCTGGGCCTGGAGAATCGCCTCGGCGTTGGAGCCGCGGCCGGAACCGAGAATAACCACGCGCATCGTCGTCAAATCTCCCCCGCCGCCTTGATCCGCGCGATCAATTTGGTCGTCGAGAAGCCTTCCAGGAAGGGCAGAAATTCGATCCGCGCTCCCACGGCCTGCAATGCCCCGCGCTCCTCGGGGTTCAGCTTGTCGAGGGTGTAGTCTCCGGCCTTGCAGTAGATATCGGGCTGCAGCGCGCGGATCTCCGCCGTGAGGCGGGGCTCGCGGAACACCACGATGCCCGAGACAAACCACAGCGCCCCGAGCGCGTAGGCCCGCTCGATTTCCGTCTGCACCGGCCGCGACGGACCTTTCAGCGCCCGCACGCTGTCGTCGCTGTTGATCGCCACGTAGAGCGCCTCGCCCAGCCGGCGCGCTTCCTTGAGGTAGTAAAGGTGGCCCGTGTGCAGCAGATCGAAGACCCCGTTGGTCAGCACCAGGTCCTTGCCGGCGGCGCGCAGCTTCGCGCGTTCCGCCACGGCTTGCGCCAAAGTGAGCAGCTTCGGGTTGTCCAATTTCGTCACGGGATTGCAGGCTCGCGTTCGCCCCGGGCGTTGTAAATGAAACTCTCCGCCCCATGAAAATCCGCCTGCTGCTCGCCGCGATTCTCGCCCTCGCTTCCGCCGCCGCCGCCTTCGCCTCCAAGGAAAAACCCGTCATCGGTCTCTCCCTCGACACGTTGAAAGAGGAGCGCTGGCAGCGCGACCGCGATACCTTCATCGCCGAGGCGCAGCGGCTCGGCGCGACCGTCATCGTGCAGTCCGCCAACAGCGACGACACCCGCCAGGTCCGCGACGTCGAATCCCTCATCAGCCGCAAAGTCGATGTGCTCGTGATCGTCCCGCACAACGGCTCCGCCATGACCCGCGCCGTCAAATCCGCCGTCGACGCCAAGATCCCCGTCATCGCCTACGACCGGCTCATCCTCAACGCCCCGATCGACTACTACCTCACCTTCGACAACGTGAAGGTCGGCGAAGCCCAGGCCGGCTACATCGTGCCGCGCCTGCCCAAGGACCGCCCCGCCCGCATCGTGCGCATCTACGGCGCCCCCACCGACAACAACGCCAAGCTCTTCAAGCAGGGTCAGGACAACATCCTCGGGCCGCTCATCCAGGCCGGCAAAATCCAGGTCGTGCACGAGGACTGGGCCCTCGATTGGAAACCGGAGAACGCGAAGAAGATCATGAACGCCGCCGTCACCAAGGCCGGCCGCGCCATCGACGCCGTCATCGTCTCCAACGACGGCACCGCCGGCGGCGCCATCCAGGCGCTCCAGGAAGACGGCCTCGCCGGCAAGGTCCTCGTCACCGGCCAGGACGCCGATCTCGCCGCCTGCCAGCGCATCCTCCGCGGCACCCAGGCGATGACCGTCTACAAGCCGCTCACCAAACTCTCCCACCTCGCCGCCCGCATCGCTGTCGAAGTCGCCAAGGGCGGCAAACCCGCCGCGACCTCCTCGCTCAACAACGGCGCGAAGGACGTGCCGTCGATCTTCGAAGCCGTGATCGCCGTCGACAAAGCCAACCTCATGTCGACCGTCGTCGCCGACGGTTTCCACAAGGCGTCGGACCTGAAGTAAACGCGCCTCCCGCGCGGCCCGTTCATGGCGACGCTGCTCGAGGCCCATCGCCTCACCAAGCGCTTCCCGGGCGTCGTCGCCCTCCGCGACGTGAGCTTCTCGCTGCGCGCCGGCGAGATCCACGCGCTCTGCGGCGAAAACGGCGCCGGCAAATCCACGCTCATCAAGCTGCTCTCCGGCATCCATCCGCACGGCAGCTACGAGGGCGAGCTGCGCGTCGACGGCCGGCCGGTCGCCTTCCGTTCCATCCGTGATGCCGAGGCCGCCGGCATCGCCGTGATCACGCAGGAGTTCGCCCTCGTCGACGAACTCAGCGTGGCCGAAAACATCTTCCTCGGCCGCGAGCCGCGCCGCGGCTGGCGCATCGACTGGCTCGAAATGCACCGGCGCGCCGCCGCGTTGCTCGCCGAGTTCAACCTCCACGTCGCGCCGGAGACACCCGTGCGCCAACTCGGCATCGGGCAGAAGCAGCTGATCGAAATCGCCCGCGCGATGGACAAGAATTCCCGTGTGCTCGTGCTCGACGAACCTTCCGCCGCGCTCACCTCGCAGGAGGTCGCCGTGCTGCTCGATCACCTGCGCCAGCTCCGCGCCCGCGGCACGGCGTGCATCTACATCTCGCACAAGCTCGACGAGGTCTTCGCCCTCGCCGATCGCATCACGGTCATGCGCGACGGCAGCAGCGTGACCACGCTCGAGCGCAGCGCGGCGACCCCGCCCGTCGTCATCCGCCACATGGTCGGCCGCGAGATCACGGACCTGTTTCCCCGGCGCGCGACCGCCCCGTCCGCCCCCGAGGCTCCGCCGCTGCTCGCCGTCCGCGACTTGTCCGTCGCCCCGCGCGCGGGCGCACCCGCGTTGCTGCGCGATATTTCCTTCTCGGTCCGCGCCGGCGAGGTGCTCGGCATCGGCGGCCTCATGGGCGCCGGCCGCACCGAACTGCTCATGCACGTCTTCGGCGCTTGGGGTCACCGGCTCGCCGGCACCGTGGAACTCTGCGGCCGGCCCCACGCCGCGCCGTCGCCGCGCACCTCCATCGCCCGCGGCCTCGTCCTCGCCAGCGAGGATCGCCGTCGGCACGGGCTCGTGCTCGACCACGACATCGGTTTCAACCTCTCGCTCTCCGACCTCGCCCGCCTGACGCGCCACGGCCGCATCGACCATCCGCGCGAGTATGTGCGCAACCAGACCCTCTTCGACGCACTCCGCATCAAGGCCCCCGGCCAGCATGCCCGCACCGGCGGCCTCTCCGGCGGCAACCAGCAGAAGGTCGTCCTCGGCAAAGCCCTCATGACCGAGCCGCGCGTCATTCTCCTCGACGAACCCACGCGCGGCATCGACGTCGGCGCCAAACTCGAGGTCTACGAACTGGTCAACCGGCTCACCGCCGAGGGCAAAGCCGTCGTCCTCGTCTCGAGCGAGCTCCCCGAGCTCATCGGCATGAGCGACCGCATCCTGATGCTCGCCGCGGGGCGCGTGGGCGGCGAATTCGCCCGCGCCGCGGTCACGCCCGAGAAACTGCTCGCCGCGGCGATGGGCCGCGCCGCCGCCTGATTCCGTCATGAAAACGCGCGCCCAGCTCCTGCAGAATCTTGCCCTGCCGCTCGCGCTGCTCGCGATCTGCGCGTTTTTCGCCCTCCGCGAGCCCGCGTTTCTCGGCCCGCGCAATCTCACGCAGCTCATCGTCGAGTTCTCGATCACCGGCACGCTCGCGCTGGGCATGTTCATGATTCTGCTCACCGGCCAGATCGATCTCTCGGTCGGCAGCGGCGTGGGCCTCGTCGGCGGCATCGCCGCTGTGCTCGTGTTCCAACACCAATGGCCGGCCGCCGGCGCCCTCGCCGGCGGATTCGCGGCCGCCCTCGTGCTCTGGTCGCTCATGGGCACACTCATCGTCCGGCAGCGCATCCCGTCGTTCATCATCACCCTCGGCGGGCTGCTGATCTTCAAGGGCCTGTTCTGGCTCGTGATCGGGAACTCCACCGTGCCCGTGTCGCGCGGCGACACCGACAATCTCTACTCGCTGCTCACGACCTACTATCTGCCGCCGGTCGCAGGCCTCGCGCTGGCCGGTCTCGTGCTCGCGGCCCTCGCCGCCCTCGGGTGGCAGGCGCGCGCTGCTCGCCGCGCCCATGGTCTCCCCGTCGCGTCGACCGGCCGCACGCTCCTCGCGTGGGGTGCCGCCGCCGCGGGCGTGCTGGCCGTGGTGCTCGTGTGCAACGCTTTCCGCGGACTGCCCCTGACGTTTCTCGTGCTCTGCGGCACGGCCGGCGCGGTGTGGTTCCTCACGCGCCAGACACCGTTCGGCCGCTACCTCTACGCCATCGGCGGCAACGAGGAGGCCGCCCATCTCTCCGGCATCCCGGTCAACCGCGTGCTCGTCGGCGCCTACGTGCTCATGGGCGTCGCCGTCGCGCTCACCGGTTTCATGACGACCGCCTATTCCGGCGCCTCGACGACCACGGTCGGCGACCTGATGGAACTCGATGCCATCGCCGCCTGCGTGATCGGCGGCACCGCGCTCCGCGGCGGCCGCGGCTCGGTCGGCGGCGTGATCTTCGGCGCGCTCGTGATGACCGCCCTGCTCAACGGCATGACCCTCCTCGCCGTCTCGCCCGAGGCCAAGTTCATCGCCCGCGGCATCGTCCTCACGCTCGCCGTGTGGATGGACGTGAAGCTCCGCCGCTGAAGCACCGCTGGTAGCTGAAAGCCTCAAGCGCTAAGCCGAAAGCCCCGACCCGGGCACCCCAGCCTACAGCTTACCGCTTCCTCAGAAAAACTTCTTCGCCTTCTCGAAAAAGCTCTTCGACGTCGGGTTGGCCGCGTCACCGCTCACCCGGGCGAACTCCTCGAGAATTTTCTTCTGCTCGCCGGTCAGCGAGGTGGGCACCTCGACCTGCACGCGCACCAGCTGGTCGCCCTGCGCGCCGCCGCGCAGGCTCGGCATGCCGTTGCCGCGCAGCCGGAACGTCGTGCCGCTCTGCGTCGCCGGCGGAATCTTGAGCGAGGCTTTGCCCGACAGCGTCGGCACCTCGATCGTCCCGCCGAGCGCGGCGAGCGTGAACTTGATCGGGATCTCGCAAAACAGATCCTCGCCTTGGCGCTCGAACAACTCGTGCTCTTTCACCGAGAGCACGATGTAGAGATCGCCCGGCTGGCCGCCCGCGAGCCCCGCTTCGCCGTTGCCCGACGAACGCAGCCGCGAGCCCGTGTCGACGCCCGGGGGGATGCGCACGTTGAGCTTGGTGCTCTTCGCCGTGCGGCCTTCGCCCCGGCACGCCGTGCAGGGCTTTTCCACTTTGCTGCCCGCACCGCCGCAGGTCGGGCACGTCTGCGTGAACGTGATGATCCCGCCCGAACGCCGCACCTGGCCCGCGCCGCGGCACGTCGGGCACGTCACTTTCTTCGAGCCCGGCTCCGCGCCGCTGCCGTCGCAGCGTTCGCAGGTCATGTTTTTCCGGAACGAAATCTCCTTCTCCACCCCGCGCGCGGCCTCCTCGAGCGTGATCTCGAGGTCGTAGCGCAGGTCCGCGCCGTCGCGCCCGCCGTCGCCGCCTCCGCCGCCGAACATCTCCTCGAAGATCCCGCCGCCGCCCCCGCCGCCGCGACCCTGTTGCCCGAAGACTTCGCGAAAAATGTCGAACGGATCGTGGAAACCGCCGCCGCCCGCGCCGCCCATGCCGCCGGGCCCGCGCGGCACGCCGCCGCCCCCGCCCTCGAACGCCGCCGGACCGTAGCGATCGTAGGCCGCGCGCTTCTCGGGATCGGTCAGCACCTCGTAGGCGTGCGAGACCTTTTTGAACATCTCCTCCGCCTCCTTGTTGCCCGGATTCTTGTCCGGGTGATACTGCACGGCCTTCTTGCGGTAGGCTTTCTTCATCTCCTCGGCCGTCGCGCCCTTCTGGACGCCGAGCAGTTCGTAATAGTCGTCTTTGGCCATGATGGTGCGGGGACGCCGGCGGAACTACGGCCCGATCACGAAGGATCGCGCCGCAGCAACTTCCGCCAAGGCAGTCAGTGCTTTTCCTCCTTCGCCGGACCGCTCGAAATCACGACCGACGCCGGGCGCAGGAGGCGCCCGTTGAGGCTGTAGCCGGTGCGCACGACCGTGAGCACGTGCTCTTCTTTCACGTCGGGACTCGGCAGGTGCGAGATCGCCTCGTGCTGGTGCGGATCGAACGCGAGACCCACGGGATTGATTTCCTTCAGGCCGTGGTTCGAGAGCGCGGTCTTCAGCTGCGAGAGCACCATCTCGACGCCCCCGACCAGCGATTTCAGGTCGGCGTTGGGTTGCTTGGCCGCGCCGATCGCGAGGCCGAGCGTGTCGAGCACGGGAAAGATATCATCGAGCACGCGACCGGTCGCGGTCGTGCGCAGGTCTTCCTTTTCGCGCACCGTGCGCCGGCGGAAATTCTCCAGGTCCGCCGCGGTGCGCATGAACTTTTCGAAGTTCGCCGCGGCTTCCGCCTTGGCGGCGGCCAGCTGCGCGGCGAGGTCGGGCGCGGCGTCCGCCGGCTTGGGCTGGGGAGCCGGATTCGGCGCCTCGGCGGAGGAAGCAGCAGCCGTCGCGGCTTGGGCGGCAGTGTTCGAAGCGTCTTTGGTTTCGGGCTCAGTCATGGTGCAAAAGAGCGCCGAACTAAGGACGCCTTTGCGTATTCTTCAAGCCGGGGTTTCCCCGGCTTCGGCGGCGCCGTCAGATCCAGAAATTCTCCGTCACCAGCAGCGTGGTCGACTCCTCCGCCCGCAATTCGAAGCTCCCCGCATACGGTGCGAGCGCGTTGTCGCCGCGGCGCAGCGTCACCGGCGCCGCGCCGTTCGTCTGCCGCACCGCGCCGCTCACCACGCTCACCAACCGCGGTTGCTCGCCCGCCGGCAACGCCAGCGTGCCGCCCGCCGCGAGCACCACGCGCCGGATGCGGAACTCGCGGCAATCCGCGATCACCGCCGTCGTCGCCGCGGCCCGGTGCGGCGCCGGTTCGAAATCCTCCCAATCGATCGAGCGCAGCGATTGCGCCGTGTGCAGCTGCCGCGGCTTTCCGTCGAGCCCGACCCGGCCCCAGTCGAACACGCGGTAGGTGGTGTCGGAATTCTGCTGGATCTCGAGGATCAGGTTGCCCGCGTCGATCGCATGCACCTGGCCGCTGTGCACCAGAATCGAATCCCCCGCCGCCACGCCGAAGGCGTGCACGCACTTCTCCACCGTGCCGTCCGCGATCGCGCGCTCGAACTGCGCCCGCGTCGTCCCGCGCCGCAGTCCCACGATGAGCCGCGAACCCGGCGCCGTCGCCGCGATGAACCAGTTTTCCGTCTTCGGCTCGCCCTGCAGTTCCTCCGCGATCTCGGCCGGCGGATGCACCTGCAGGCTCAGCCGCTCCTGGCAATCCAGCCACTTGACCAAAATCGGAAACGGCCGCCCGCGCCGCCAGTCCGGGCCCATCACGTCCGCCCCCGCCAATTGCAGCACCGCGTGCAGCGTCTGCCCCGCCCACGCACCGCCCGCCACCACCGACTGCGCCTCCGGCCGGTCCACCACTTCCCAACTTTCGCCGATCACCGCCCCCGCCGGCAGCGTCCGCCCGAGCGCCGTTTCCAAGGCGCGTCCGCCCCACACGCGTTCCTGATAAAGCGGTTCGAAACGAAGCAGTTCCAGCATGGCGGTGACGAGTTTTTGGTGAAAATCGGGCAGGGTGTTTACTTTTTCCCGGGCATCTCGCTAAGGTCCGCCCGCCGCCTGCTTCCGCGGCCCAAACAAATGCCCAAGTCCGAGACATCAAACCCAAACGACGGCCCGTCGTTCAAGGCGCCGCGCTACCGCCCCAACTGGACGGTCGCCCTCGTCTGCTTCGCGCTCGGATTTTTTGTGCTCGCGGCCCTCGTCACCTACAGCCCGCTCCAGAGCAGCTTCCACAGCACCGCGCCCACGCAAAAAAACCCCACCGGCATCTGGGGCGCCAACACCGCCTGGGTCCTCTACTACGCCATCGGCGTCTCGGCCTGGTTCGTACCCACCTTTCTCCTCGGTCTGCTCTGGGTCGCGATCCGCAACCCCAAACACGTCACCAACACCCGCTCCCTCTCGATGGTGGTCGCGTGTCTCACTTCCGCCGTCCTCCTCGCCATGCTCAAGGACGCGAAATGGAGCAGCGACTACTTCCCGCAGGGCTACGGCGGCATCGTCGGCGGCACCGTCTACCACCGCCTGCTCGAGGATGCGCTCGGCCCGCTCGGCACCATTTTGATCTTCGGCACCGTCTATCTCGGCTCGCTGATCTTCGTGCTCAATCTGGGCGGAGAATTCGAGAAGCTCTTCACCGATTTCGGCGCCTGGTGGAAAGAGCGCGGCGAGCGCAAAGCCAAAGCCGCCGCCGAGCGCGCCGAACTCATCCGCAAGGAAAAGGAAGCCCAGGCGAAACAGAAAGCCGCCCTCGCCACCGCGACCGCCACCGCCGCGGCAGCCAACGCCAAAAGCGAGGCCGCCGGCCCCGTCGGCCCCACCGGCAAGAAAATCGTCGTCCCCAAAACCGCCGAGGATCCTCTCGCCAAGCCGCCCGCCGCCCGCGCCGTCGAAGGCGAGGCCTCCGGCGCCCCGGCCGATCCCGCCGCCCCCGCCAAACCCGCCTTCGCTCCGCCTCCTCCCGGCAGACCCGAGCCCAAACCCGCCCCCGTCCTCAAACTCGGCGCCACCAAGCCCGCGCCCGCGGAATCGTCCGCCGCCGCCCCCACGGCGACCGACACCAAATCCCTCGCCGTCAACGCCGCCGGCAAGGTCGAACTCAACATCGTCAAGCCCGAGGAACCCAAGAAGGCCGCCAAACCCGTCCTCCCGCAAAGCGACGACACCAACTACCAGTTTCCGCCCGTCACGCTGCTCAAGGAGCAGGCCAAACCCGCCGCCGGCAACAGCGAGGAAGAACACCGCCAGAACGCCGAGAATCTCCTCCGCATCCTCGGCGAATTCGGCGTCGAGGTGACGCTCGGCGAGATCCACGTCGGCCCCGTCATCACCCGCTACGAGGTCGTCCCCGCGGCCGGCGTGCGCGTCGAGAAGATCGCCGGCCTCGACAAGAACATCGCCCTCGGCATGCGCGCCCAGTCCGTGCGCATCCTCGCCCCGATTCCCGGCAAGGCCGCCGTCGGCGTCGAAGTCCCCAACCAGCACCCGACCCCCGTCGGCATGCGCGAACTCCTCGAAAGCGAGGACTGGGCCGGCGTGAAGTCCGAGATCCCCATCGCCCTCGGCAAAGACGTCTCCGGCAAACCCCTCGTCTCCGACCTCAGCAAGATGCCCCACCTGCTCATCGCCGGCGCCACCGGCTCGGGCAAATCGGTCTGCATCAACTCCATCGTCGCCTCGATCCTCTACTCGAAGAGTCCCAAGGATCTGCGCCTCATCATGGTCGACCCCAAGGTCGTCGAGCTGAAGATCTTCAATTCGCTCCCCCACATGCTCATCCCGGTGGTGACGGAGCCGAAAAAAGTCCCCGCCGCCCTCAAGTGGCTGCTCGGCGAGATGGAGCAGCGCTACCAGATCTTCGCCAAGGCCAACGTCCGCAACATCGTCGGCTTCAACACGCGCAAGAAGAGTGGAAAACCGGATACGCCCGCGCCCGCCGACGCCCAAGGCACGCTCGAGGGCGTCGATCCGTCCACCCTCGACGACGGCGAGCCGATCCCGGACCGCCTGCCCTACATCGTCGCCATCATCGACGAACTCGCCGACCTCATGATGGTCGCCCCGGCCGAGATCGAGACCAGCATCGCCCGCCTCGCCCAGCTCGCCCGCGCCGCCGGCATCCACCTCATCATCGCCACCCAACGCCCGTCCGTGAACGTCATCACCGGCGTCATCAAGGCCAACCTCCCCTCGCGCATCGCCTTCCAGGTCGCCTCCCAGGTCGACTCCCGCACCATCCTCGACACCAAGGGCGCCGACACCCTCATCGGCCGCGGCGACATGCTCTTCTCCCCGCCCGGCAGCTCCCGCCTCGTCCGCGCCCAGGGCGCCTTCGTCTCCGACGAAGAAGTCCAGGAGATGGTCGAATTCCTCAAACGCAACGGCCCGCCCCAATACGCCCAATCCGTCCAGCAGCAGATCGACCGCGCCGCCAAGGAAGACGACGACGAGGACGGCGACGGCGCTGAGGGCGACGACGAGGAGATGGGCGACGACGACGAGCTGTATCAGCAGGCGATCGACGTGCTCAAATCCACCAAGCGCGCCTCCACGTCCATGCTCCAGCGCCGCCTGCGTATCGGCTACAACCGCGCCGCCCGCATCATGGAGATCATGGAGGAAAAGGGCATCGTCGGCCCCGAAAACGGCTCCAG
>JBILLY010000293.1:0-5997 GCA_044375835.1 Opitutaceae bacterium | reverse complement strand
GGTCGCGAGGTCGATCGCGCAGGCGCGGTCCCAGCCGAGTTCGATGCCGGCCTTCTGCGCCGCGATCAGCGCCTGCACGGTGGGCACCACGTTGCCGCCCGCTTGGTAATGCGAGGCGATCTGGTCGGCGCTGATGTTGATGCCGGCGCGCACCGCGGTGATGCGCGCGTCGACGATCAGGCCGTAGGGAATGCTCGCGAATTTCAGCGCGACGAGCTTCGACATCGGCACGGGCGCGCCGTTGAACAACGCTTTCACCCATGCGCCGATCAGCGAGAACACGATCGCGAAAACGACGAGCAGGAAGATACCGAGCGCAACTAGGCCAATCAGGGTCAGGTTCATGTGAGGGAGGGTTGGGAAACGGGAGGAACAGCGACGATCAGACGAAAATTATCCATGCCCACGATCTCCACCGTCGTGCCGGCCGAGGTGTGTCCGCTGCGCGAATACGCCTCGTAGCGGCGCCCCTCGCACTCGACGAGCCCGCTGGGCGAGAGCGGGGTGACCGCCTTGGCGCGCTTGCCGACCACCGCGCGATCCGCAACCGGAGGCTGGCTTGTGCCCGCCACCGTCTCGGTCATCGAGAGCGACTTCGCCAGCCGGCTTTTCGGCAGCAGCACGAATTCCAGGTAGAGGGCCACCGCGCCCACCGCCACCGCCACGCCCGAGGCCACCGCCCCGCCCGACGGGCCGAAACGCGAGAACGACACGCCCACGCCCACGAGCATCAGCACGCCGCCGATGATGCCGAGAATCGCCCCCGGCACCACGACTTCGAGCGCCAGCAGAAAAATGCCCGACAGAAAAAGGATCACCACGAGCGTCACGCCGCACCTCCTTCGTCGCGGTCGACGATCAGGCCGAAATCGGTTTTGCGCCGCACCACGATCCGCGTCCCGGCCGCGAGGGTGCCGACCTCCGTGCGCGCCTCGAAGCGCTGCCCGTCGATCTCCACCTGCCCGCTGGGAAACAGCCCGGTCGCAGCCACCCCGCGTCGGCCTTCGAGGCTCGCGGCCATCGCGCCGACCTCCGGCGCCGACCCCGCCAGCTGGGCGGAACCGGCGATCGGCGCCGCCACCGCGAGCCGCGAGAAAAACCAACCGCGCGGAATGAATTTCGCCAGCGCCGCGGCCAACCCGACCGAGACCAGCAGCCCCAGGCCCACGTCCGTCAACGGCCGCAGCAGCAACGTGTCGTCGAACACGATCGGCTGGTTCGGCCAGATATCGGCCATCGACCAGACCAGCGAGCCGAGCATCAGCACCAGACCCGAGAGCGCCATCACCACGATGCCCGGGAAGAAGATCAGCTCCACCAGCACCAGCACGAACCCGATGCCGAACACCAACATCGGCTCATGCCCGGAGAGGCCCGCGACGAAGTTGCTCAGGAAAACCACCGCCAGACACGCGATGCCCGTGATCCCGAACGCCCCGAACCCGGGCGTCTTGAACTCGATGTAGAGCGCCAGCATCCCCACCCCGAGCAGAATGGGCGCAAGCGACTTCAGGAAAACCGCGAACCGCTCCGACCACGTGATCTCGAGCGTCTTGGTGGAAAAACCCGCGGCGCCGAACTTCTGCGTCAGCAGATCCGTGATGTCCTTGGCCATGCCGCTCGCGAGCAGCGGCTCCGCCGGATCGCCGTAGGTTTTCATCGCCTCGCTCGCCGTCAGCGTCAGGAGCTCGCCCTTCGGCTTCAGCACCGTGTCCCCGATCTTCAGTTCGAAATCTTCGTCGATCATCGCCGAGATGACCTTCCCGCGGTGCCCCTTGCCCTCGGAGATCGAGCGCACTTCGGCCCGCAGGTAGCTCACGACTTTCTGGCGCATCGATTTGTCGATCTCCTGGCCCGTCGCGCTCACGGGTGCGGCCGCGCCGATCTTCCCGCGCGGCGCAAACCAGATCTCTTCCGTCGTCGCCGAGATGAACGCCCCCGCCGAGATCGCCTGGTCGTTCACAAACGTGATCGTCTTCCCGGGAAACTTCCCCAGCGCCTCCATGATGTCGAAGGTCACGTCCAGCGCGCCGCCCGGTGTTTTCATGTCGAGCACGACCACGTCGGCCTTGTCCTCGATCGCTTCCTTCAATCCCCGCCGGATGATGAACAGCAGCGGCGTGTCCACCTGCTCCTGCACCGGGATCACGACGACCCGCTTGCGCGGCGCCGCCTCGCCCGCCGTGCCCGCGGCCGGCGGCGCGAACTCCGCGCTGAGCGCGGGCTTCGGTTCCGCCGCCACGGCCACCCCGGCGAGGCAGCAGGCGAGAAATTGGAGGACGCGACGCAACATTCGGGTGCGGACCCTACATCCCCGCCCCGGTCGCGCAAGCGCGCGGACGGCGGAAATCCCCCCGGCGTTTCCACGTCGGCCCGCGGCGGCCGCCGCCGCGCGCACAAAAACTTTGCGCGCGCCGACGCCGCCTCGCTATCACCGCCGCATGGAAAAAGTGCCCTACCACGGCGAGACGCTCACGCGCTGGCGCGTCGGCAATTCCACCTTCCTCGCGCTGCCGGAACGCGGCGCGCGGCTCATGAACTGGCACCTCACGCTCGGCGACGGTTCCGTGCGCGATGTCCTCTACTGGCCCGAGAACGCCGACTTCGCCAACGTCGCCGGCGTCCGCGGCGGCAATCCCATCCTCTTCCCGTTCAACGCCCGCACCTTCGACCGCGGCGACATCCACTTCTGGCGCGCCGCCGACGGCGTCCGCCGCCCCATGCCCATGCACGGACTCGCGCGGCAGGGCACCTTCGAGGTCGTGCACGCCGACGCCCGCGGTTTCTCCGCCCTCTTCGAACCCGGCGAAGAGGCACGGCAGTGCTATCCCTACGACTACGAATTCGTCGTCACCTACCGCTTCGAGGCGCTCGGCCTCGCCTGCGAGTTCGCCCTCACCAATCTCGGCCGCGAGCCGCTCCCGTGGTCCGCGGGCCATCACTTCTATTTCACCGTGCCGTGGAGCGAAGGCGCCAGCCGCGCCGACTACCTGATCCGCATTCCCGCCTCGAAACGGCTGCGTCAGGACGGCACCGGCGGCCTGATCCCCGGCCCCGCACTTAAACTCGAGGAAAGCCTCGCCAACCCGCAGATCCTCGACGCGCTCCACCTCGGCCTGCAAAGCAACGAGGTCGTCTTCGGCGAACGCGGCCGCCCGGGCGACGTCGTCGTCCGCCTCGGCACCGACAAAGTGCCCCCGCCCGACGCCACCTTCGTCACGTGGACGCAAAACGACTCGGCGCCCTTCTTCTGCGTCGAACCCTGGATGGGCCCGCCCAACGCCGCCGAGCACAAGGTCGGCCTCCACTTCGTCCCGCGCGGCGAGACCCGCCGTTTCACGGTTTTCGTGCACGTGCGCTGAGCCGCCGCGGATTTCGAGCTACCTTTTTGCCCCGGATGCATCACAGTGCGCCCATGGATTCGGTTTCGGTCTCCCTCGCGTTCATCGACGGCCTCGGCGGCATGGAGATGCTGCTCGTCTTCGTGATCGCGCTGCTCCTCTTCGGCGGCGACAAACTCCCCGGCTTCGCGCGCAGCATCGGCAAGACGATGCGCGAATTCAAAAAGGCCGCCTCCGGCGTCGAGGAAGAATTCAAGCGCGCCCTCGAGGAAGACGAACGCAAGGAGAACGCCAAACGCCTCCCCGCCCCGAGCCCCGCGAGCGCCGATCCGGCCGCGCCCCACGCCGAAGACCACGGCTACGGCCACGACTCCGCTGCGCCCGCCGCGACGCCCTCGGGCACCGGCAACGCCTCGACAACGCCGGCTCCGGCCACCCCCGCCCCGCCGTCCGGGGCCGCCGCGCCGGCCCCCGCCGACGCCACCATCGCCCCGCCTCCCGCCGCGGCGCTCGCCTCCGACGAACCGCTCGCGCCCACGGTCCCCGCGCCCAAGCCCCTCGCCCCGCCGGCCCCCGCCGTCGCCCCCAAGCCGCCACCGGCCCACGCGGATTTTCTGTGAGCGCCCCGGAGTCCCCGTCCTCGCCGGCCGCCACCGAGCCCGTGGTGCTGCCGATCACCGGCGAATTGGATCTCCACACGTTTCATCCGTCCGATCTCGGCGCCTTGGTGCCCGCCTACTTCGCGGAGTGCCGCGCCCGCCGCCTGCTGCGCGTGCGCCTGATCCACGGCAAAGGCACCGGCACGCTCCGCTCCACCGTCCACACCCTTCTCCGCCGCTCGCCCGATGTCGTGTCGTTTGCCTCCGGCGACGAGACGTCCGGCGGCTGGGGCGCCACCCTCGCCACGCTGCGCCCATGATCCGACGCCTTTCCCTGTTTTTCGTCCTCCTGCTCGGCGCCGTCGCCGGCCGGGCCGCCGAGTCGCCGCTGATTTTGATTTCCCTGGATGGCTTCCGTTGGGACTACCTCGACCTCCACGCCGAGTCCGCGCCCCACCTGCGCCGGCTGCGCCGCGAGGGCGCCTCGCTGCGCGGCCTCGTGCCGGTCTTTCCCAGCAACACCTTTCCCAACCACTACACGCTCGTCACCGGCCTGCGCCCCGCCCGGCACGGCATCGTCAACAACATCTTCTTCGATCCCGCGCACGGGATTTTCTTCCGCTACAACACCGCCGCTTCCGTCAGCGACCCGCGCTGGTGGGGCGGCGAACCCATCTGGGTCACCGCGATCAAGCAGGGCAAAAAAGCCGCGTCCTCGTTTTGGGTCGGCTCCGAAGCCGAGATCGGCGGCGTGCGGCCCTCGTTCTGGAAACGCTTCGACTACAGCATCCCCTTCGAGCAACGCCTCGACGAGCTCATGGGGTGGCTCGCGCTGCCGCCCGCCGAGCGCCCCGCGGTCGTGACGTTCTATTTCGACGAGACCAACGCGAAGGGCCACCGCTTCGGGCCCGACTCCCCGGAACTCGTCGCGTCGGTGAAACTCTGCGACGACCAGGTCGCCGCCATGCTCGCGCGGATCCGCGGCGCCGGCTTCGCGCCCAACGTCGTCATCGTCGCCGACCACGGCATGACCGCCACCAGCGGCGATCGCGCCGTCATCATCGACCCGCTGCTCGACCTGACCTCCGTCCTCGTCGAGGACGAGGGCAGCGTGCTTGCGCTGCGCCCGCTGCGCGGCACCGCCGAGGAACTGGTCCGCAAATTCGACGGCGTTGCGCACGTGAAGGCGTATCTCGCGCAGGACCTGCCCGCGCACTTCCATTTCCGCGGCAACGCCCGCATCGCCCCCGTCTGGGTCCTGCCCGAGCCCGGCTGGCACGTCGGCACGCGCGCGGCCCACGACCGCCTGCGCACCCGCTACGCCGCGCAGGGCTACTTGCTCGGCGACCACGGTTACGACCCCGCTCTGCCGATCATGCACGGGCTCTTCCTTGCGCACGGCCCCGCCTTCAAATCCGGCGTTACGCTGCCCGCCGAGGAAAACATCCACGTCTACAACCTCCTCTGCGCCGTCCTCGGTCTCACGCCCGCGCCCAACGACGGCGACGACCGCCTGGTCCGCGGCCTCCTGCGCGCGCCGACCCGGCCCTGAAACTTTTCCGCCCGCGCCGGGTATTTCCTTCCGTCGCGGCCGCCATCGTCCGCCACCCGTTCGCACTCCAACTCCCGGAAATCACACGCGCCATGAGCCAAGTCCCCCCGTTCCTCCCGTCCCAAGGCATGCACGAGATCGACTACAAGATCCACGGCGACGACATGCAGTTCGTCGAAGTGGAACTCGACCCGCAGGAAGCCGTCGTCGCCGAAGCCGGCGGCATGATGTTCATGGACGACGGGATCGCGATGGAGACCGTCTTCGGCGACGGCGCCGCGAAACAAGGCGGCTTCATGAGCGCGCTGCTCGGCGCCGGCAAACGCCTCCTCACCGGCGAATCGCTCTTCATGACGATCTTCCAGAACCAGGGGGCGAGCAAACGCCGCGTCGCCTTCGGTGCGCCCTACCCCGGCAAGATCGTCGCCGTCCACCTCAAGGACATCGGCGGCGAATTCATCGCGCAAAAGGACTCGTTCCTCTGCGCGGCCAAGGGCGTGAGCAT
>JBILLY010000352.1:0-5468 GCA_044375835.1 Opitutaceae bacterium | reverse complement strand
GCGGGTGATGTCGTGGCTGATGCCGACGAGGCCGACGAGCTGGGCTTGGGTGTCGTGGAGCGGAACCTTGGTGACGAGGGACCAGTGGACATCGCCTTCGGGGCCGAAGTCGGATTTCTCCACGTTCACGAGCGGGGCGCCGCCGCCGAGCACCTGGCGGTCGTCGGCGAGGGCCTGGAGGCCGCGTTCGCCGGGGAAAAAATCCACGGTGGTGCGACCGAGCGCGGACTCCTGCGAGGGGGCGCCGAGCATGGCGAGGTGGGCCTTGTTGTTGAGGACGTAACGGGAGGCGGTGTCCTTGACGTAGAGGCGGCTCGGGAGGTGGTCGATGATCGTGCGGAGGCGGTTGCGCTCCTCGAGCAGCTCGGCCTCGGCTTCATGCGCGGCGGTGACATCGCGCGTGACGCCGAAGGTGCCGATGGTGCGGCCGGAGGCGTCGCGCCACGGCATCTTGGTGGTGGAGACCCAGCCGTGGGTGCCGTCGCGGCGGGTGATGCGCTCGGTCTTGGCGACGATGGGGATGCCGGTGCGGATGATTTCCTGTTCGGCGCGGAAGGCGTTTTCGGCGTGGTCGTGGGCGAAGAAATCGTAGTCGGACTTGCCCACGCAGTCGGCCGGGGAGGCGGCGCCGAGGGAGCGGGCGTGGGTATCGCTGTTGCGGACGAAGCGGCTCCGGAGGTCCTTGAAGTAGATGCGGTCGGCGCTGGTTTCCATCAGCACGCGCAGGAGGGCGGAGTCGAGCGCTTCGGCGGAGGCGGGCAGGGCGGAGGCGGGCAGGGCGGGGGCGGGCGGGACGGTGGGTGCGTCGCTCATGGGGAGGCGGACGTTGGCGGGCGGCGGCACGGCGGGCAACCGCCGTTATCGGGGGAGGCGATCCGGCGGCGGAACCGTGCGCTTCCGGCGGGGAAGCGTGCCGGAGCCGAGGGCCGGCGAACAGGTCGACCGACGGGCGGGTCGGGATTGACCGGCAACCGGGGAGCCGGGGCGGGGGGGGGGGTATGGCCCGGCACCGGGGGCGCGGGGGGGGGCGGGAGCCGCGGCCCGGGCGCGGGTCACTCCTTCACGATGGTGAACCAGTCGCGTTTGACGCCCTTGTCGTTGAGGAAGACGAGTTCGAGTTTGAGGCCGTCGACGTCGATGACGGAGGAGCCGGCTTCATTGAGGGAGATGAAAAAAACCGGGTGGTTGAGCGGCGGCGGCTTGGTGGCGGAGCCCGCGTGGCCGGCGCTGCCGGTGACGACGGAGATCTCGCCGTCGTTGGGCACGCGGCCGCGGCGTTTCTTGTAGACGCCGGTGCCATCGGGGCGGCCGTCCTGCTTTTGTTTCACGTGGAGGGCGGCGTCGAAGGTCGGGCTCTTGCCGTAGTGCCCGTCGAGGAGCCAGGAGCGTTCGTAGACGTGGGAGTGGCCGGTGAGGATCAGGTCGACGCCGCCTTTTTCGAGCACGGGAAGAAAGATCTGGCGCATGTCGTTCATGCGGCCGGCGCTGTCGGTGTCTTTGTCGGAGTCGTGCGTGCCCTTGGTGTAGGTGGGGTGGTGGAAGTAGGCGATGATCCAGTCGCGGGTGGTGGCGGCGAGGTCGGCCTTGAGCCATTGCATCATCGCGCCGTCGGGGGAGCGGTCGGAGTCGTGGGAGTCGAGGCAGACGAAGTGGATGTTGGCGTAGTCGAAACTGTAATACGCCTCGGTGCCGGACATGAGGCCGCCGGCTTGGCCGCGGGTCGGGAGGGTGAAGATATCGTAGTAGACGCCGGACTGGGTGATGGAATTGGCGCTTTTGCCATCGTGGTTGCCGAGCGCGGGCCAGAGGCAGGCGGTGCGAAGCGTCTGGGGATACATCTCGAAGATGGCTTTCTGGTAGTCGGCGTCGGTGCCGTCGGGGTAGGCGTTGTCGCCGAGGAGCAGCCAGAGGTCGGTGTCGCGCTTGGCGGTGTAGGTGTAATACACGTCGCGGACGGCTTCCTGGATTTTGTTTTTGGTGCCGGGATCGCCGAGCACCCAGATGCGGGTGGGCTTGGGGGTGCCGGCGACCGGGGGCGTGACGAAACTGAACACGCCGTTCTTGGGCGGGGCGTCCTCGGCGGCGGCGGCGGTCGCGGCTTTCTTCTCGGCGGCCTGCTTTTCGGCGTCGGTCTTGGGCACGGGAACGGCGGCGGGACCGACGGTGTAGTAGTAGCGGGTGTCGGGCTGCAGATTCGTGAGCTGCACGATGTGCTCCGTGACGATGCCCTCGGACTTGGTGCTCGAGGTGAGGGTGTTGCGGGCGAGGCCGTAGGAGACGAAGGACGCCTCGGTGTTGTCGGTCCGCCAGCGAACCACGATGCTCGTGGGGGTGGCCGACTGGAGATAAGGACCGCGCAGAATCGTCGTGGCGGCGTGCAGGGCAGGGGAGAGGGCGAGGCCGGCGAGGAGCAGGAGGCGGAGGAGGCGTTGCATGAAAGGAGTCAGGAGGGCGGTTGGGAAAGAAGACGAAGCTCGGCGGCCAAACGATGCGTCTCGGGGGAGTCGCGCAGCCAGTCGGGCAGTCCGGCAATGGCGGCGAGGGCCGCGGCGTAGGCGGCGCGGGCGGCGGAGGCGCGGCCGGCGCGGGCCAGGACATCGCCGCGGCGTTTGAGCCAGACCTCCCTGCGTTCGCTGTGGGCGGCGATGGCGTCGATCCGCGCGAGGGCGGCGTCGATCCGGCCGAGTTTCTCTTCTAGACCGATGGCCTCCAGCTGGAGGGAGATCGCGGGGCCGATCCGCGCCATCGCTGCGTCGAGGCTGCGCACCGCTTCGTCCGGGGGCACCAGCGAGGCGTAGGTCAGGCAGAGTTCCGGCGACGGCGCGGGAAGGAGCGTGAGGGCGACGCGCAGGTCGGCGGCGGCGGCGGGGAGGCGTCCGAGCGCGGCCCGCGTGCGCGCGCGGAGGACGAGCAGTTCGGGGTCGCGCGGGGTGCGGACGAGCGCCGGGTCGAGGAACTCGAGGGCGGCGGCGGCGGAGCCGGAGGCGAGGGCGAGGGCGCCGCGGAGCTTGGCGAGCCGGGGGTGGTCGGGCGCGAGTTCGGCGGCGACGAGGAAGTTTGCCTCGGCGGTGACCCAGTCGGCGTGGCGGGCGTAGAGTTCGCCGCGTTCGAGATAGAGGTCGGCGTCGCGCGGGGTGGCGGCGATGAGGGGATTCAGGCGCGACAGGGCGGCCTCGATTTCCGGGTGGGCAGCGGCGGAGGTCGAGAGAACCAGCAACGTCAAAAAGGTGCGGACGCGGGCCACGCGCCGAGACTCAAGGGCCGGTGGGGCCCTGAGCAATCCCAGTGATTATGCATGCCGGCCCCGGCCGGCTCCCGGGCTCCACGCGGATAAAGGCGCCGGCACTCGCGACGCGGCGCACCTTCGGGCGCGAGGGTGGAGGCACTTGGCTCCGCGAGGGACGGCTCCGACCGACGGCGCTACGCCTCTTGCACGGACCGCAGGGCGTGATCGGCGGGAGGCTGCGCCCGCGCGACCGCGGTGGCGGCGGCGCTGGCCGCCGCTGCTTGCCGCGCAGGATGGCGCGTCAGGTATTGAAGCGAAACAGCGCGACGTCGCCGTCCTGGAAGACGTAATCTTTGCCTTCGAGGCGGTATTTGCCGGCGTCACGGGCGGCGGCGACGCTGCCCAAGGTCGTGAGGTCCTTGTAGGACACGACTTCGGCCTTGATGAACCCCTTTTCAAAGTCGGTGTGGATGACGCCGGCGGCTTGGGGAGCCTTCCAACCTTTCTTGATCGTCCACGCGCGGACCTCTTTTTCACCGGCGGTGAAGTAGGTCTGGAGCCCGAGCAGGGCGTAGGTGCCGCGGATCAGGGAGGAAACGCCGGAGTCGTCGACGCCGAGATCCTTGAGGAACGCCTTGGCCTCCTCGGGCGGCAGGTCGATGAGTTCCGATTCGATCTTGGCGCTGATCGGCACGTAGGCGGCATCGTGGTGGGCGCGGACATAGTCCGCGACCTTCTGGACGAACACGTTTTGCTCGGCGGTCGCGAGGTCGCTCTCGGCGACGTTGCAGGCGAAGAGGACGGGTTTGGCCGTGAGGAGCTGGAAGAGCTTCATCGCCGCTTTCTCGTCGTCGGTGGCCGCGAGGGTGTTGGCGGTCTTGCCGGCGTTGAGATGCGGCTCGAGTTTATGGAGGAGGGCGAGCTCGGCGATCGCTTCCTTGTCGCCGGCCTTCGCGCTTTTTTGGGTTTTCACCATGCGCTTCGAGACGGCGTCGAGGTCGGCGAGGACGAGTTCCGTGGTGATGACCTCGATGTCGCGCACCGGGTCGATGCCACCCATGGTGTGGATGATGTCGGTATCCTCGAAGCAGCGGACGACCTGGACGATGGCGTCGACCTCGCGGATGTTGGCGAGAAACTGGTTGCCGAGGCCTTCGCCCTTGCTGGCGCCGGCGACGAGGCCCGCGATGTCGACGAACTCGATCGCCGCGGGGACGACGACGTTGGTCTTGGCGATTTTCTGCAGCACGTAGGCGCGTTCGTCGGGCACGATCACCACGCCGACGTTGGGATCGATGGTGCAGAACGGATAATTGGCGGCCTCGGCCTTGCGGGAACGGGTGAGCGCGTTGAAGAGAGTGGACTTACCGACGTTGGGCAGTCCGACGATGCCGGCTTTGAGCATAAGGCGCGGACGTTCGCAGCGGGTGGTCGAAACGGTCAACGGAATTTACCGGGCGGACCGCGGACGCGGCGTGCGCCGCGGCTCAATCCCGTTCGAGTTCGCTGTCCGAGCGCTGCCGGCTGCCGCGGCTACGGCGACTGCTGCGGTGGCTCCGCCGCCGGCCGCGACTTTCGCCGCGGTAGGGCCGGTATTGTTCGTCGTCGGGCTTTTGATACTTCAGCGCGAAAACGACGACCACACCGACGGCGAGGATGCCGAGAACGACCCAAATCCACCAGGGAAACGAGGAACCGGAATCGCCAAGATCGTGCATCGCGGGGGGCGGGGTTAGGGTGTGGGCACCGCAGGGGCACGAGGAGGAGACCGGGGTAAAATTGGGTTGGCAACGAAAGTGTCGTGCGGGAACTACCTTGCCCGAAGCGGCAGAGTAGGGGCTTGACAGGCGGCGAGGCGCTCCGTGTTCTCCGTCCTTTTCCAAGCAAGAATCGCTCAGAAATTTATCCGACATGGCTCTTAAAATCCGTCTCACCAAGGTTGGCTCCGTGCACCAGCCGCTCTACCGCGTTGTTGTGGCCGAAGCGCGTTCCCGTCGCGATGGCGCCGCGGTCGAGAATCTCGGCACCTACACGCCCAAGGCGAAGGGCAATCCGGTCAACCTCAACCTGGAGCGCGTCGACTATTGGCTGAGCAAGGGTGCTCTTCCCACCAACACGATGCACGCCATGATCAAGAAGGCGCGTCGTTCCGCCGGAGCCAAGGCCGAAGCGGCCTCCGCCTGAGTCGGGCGCCGATTTTTCCCGCTCCGGCCCGAACGGTCCGGTCCGCACCAAGCCTCGG
>JBILLY010000351.1:0-5478 GCA_044375835.1 Opitutaceae bacterium | reverse complement strand
CTCCGCCAAATGAGCGCCGACGACCACTGCGATGCAGTTGCCGCCCTCAACGCCAGAGCCGGTCCACACCAACTCATCTGGCCTTCAATTGCATGAGTCCGGCTCAGCGCGCGGCCGGCGTCGCGCGTCCGTTCGCCTCGGCCCACACCCGCTCCAGCACCGGCTTGAGTCGGCCTGCGAACGCATCGTAGGCGGCCGGGTGAAAATGGAGCTTGTCGGTCTTGTAGAGTTCCAACCGCGGCCCGCCGTCCGCGTCGACCAACAGCGGATTCAGGTCCACGAAAAACCGGTGCGGCGTCGCCGCGCAATACGCCCGCGCCAGCGCGTTGTAGTGGTCGACCTGCTCCCAGCGCGCCACGCGGTCGGGCGAGCGCGTGGCCGAGGCGAAGATCAGCCGCGTCTCCGGAAAATCCCGCCGCACCCGCTCGGAAAACTCCCGGAACCGCGCGAAAATCGCCGCCGGATCCTCCGGCGTCGTCCCGGCTTTCAGGTCGTTGCTGCCGCAGTAGTAGACGATCACTTTCGGCGCGTAGGGCGGCACCACCTGCGCGTAGCGCGCCAACTGGTCGCCCGTGCGCGAGCCGCCGAACGCCCGGTTGAGCACCGGCAGCGGCGCCATCTGCTCCGCCACGTTTGTCCACTGCCGGAAAATGCTGCTGCCCACGAAGAGGATGCCGCCCGTTTGCGGCGGACGCGCCCGGTCCGCCTCGGCGAAGTCCCGGAACGCCGGTTCGTATTGCGCCCAGCGTTTCGCCGCCGCGTCGGCGGCCGCGTCCGCCGCACGCGCGGGCAACGCGGTCATCGCGATCAACGCCGCCGCCGCCGCGACGAGCACCGTGGTCCATTTCGGCCGGAGGGAAGAGGTCATGGAGTGAAAAAGCGGATGAAGAACTGGCAGAAGAGCGCGCCCACCACGATCATCGCGAGCCCCCAGAGCAGCATCTGGCGGAAAAGTTTCTTCGCGTCTCCGCCCGCCGGCAGGCCCGCGATGCACAGCGCGCCGATCGTCGACAGCGGCGACACGTCCACGATCGCCGCGCCCACGTTGATGCTCAGCGCCACCTGCAGCGGATCGCCCCCGCCGAGTTTTTCCACCAGCCCCGGCACCAGCGGCAAAAACGCCGGATACACCACCCCGGAGGTCGAGCTGTAGGTCGAGATCAACCCCGTCACGAACGCCATCGCGCCGTTCACCGTGCCCGGCGTCGCCAGCTGCGCCAGCAGCGCCGAGAAGAGTTCCATCCCGCCCGTCTTCTCCAGCACGCCCACCAGCACGCTCACGCCGGACACCATCAGCAGCACCGACCACGGCACCGCCGCCACCGCCGTGTGGTCCTCCGCCGCGCGGCCGAGGATCAGCACCGCCGCCGCGGCAAACGCCGCCAGCCCCGGGTTCACCTTGAAGCCCACCACGCCCGCGATCCAGAGCGCCAGCACCGCCAGCGTGAACCACTGCCGTCCCGTCAGCGGCACCTCGCCGCCCGCCTCGCTCCGCACCCGCGGCGCCCCGCGCAGCGCCAGTCCGCCGAACAACGCATACGCCGCCGCCGCCACCAGCGCGTGCGCCGCGAAATTCGCCGCGAACACGCTCCAGTCCGCGTGCGGCAGCCCCGCCTTGTGCATCTGCGCCTGCACGATCACGCCCACCGCGCTGAAGGGCGACAGGTTCCCGGCGTTGCCGCCGTTCGCCACCATCAGCGCCATCAGAAACGGCGACACCCCCGCCGCCGCGCCGGCCGTCATCGCCAGCGGCGCCACCAACGCGCTCGCCGCGATCGCCCCCGGCCCGATGGCCGCCAACCCGCCGGCCAGCAGGAAAAACAGCGGCGGCAGCAGCGCCGGCGTGCCCCCGCAGGCCCGCACGCCCCGCCGCGCCAGCGCCCCGAGCGTGCCGTTCTCCTGCGCGATGCCGAAGAGCAGCGTCACGCCCGCCAGCGTGAGAAACAACGCCGAGGGAAACAGCGCCAGCACCGCCTCCGGCTTCCAGCCCGCCGCGTGCACACCCACCGGAAACGCCAGCGCCACCGCGAGGATGCCGACGTTGATGCGCGACGTCAGGCTCAGCAAAATCACCGCGCCCAGCGCGACCAGCGAGAGCGTCGCCGGACTCATGGCGCCGCCTTCGCGCCGGCCGCCCCCGCCGCCGCGCCGCCCGGCCGCGGCAGCAGGTGTTTCTGCACCTTCCCGAGCGCCGTGCGCGGGATCGCGTCCACCCGCACAAACGCCCGCGGCTGCTTGAACGACGCCAGCTGCCCCCGCAACCGCGCCGCCGTCGCCCCCTCGTCGAAGACCGCCGTATCCACGACCACATACGCCAGCGGCACTTCGCCGCGCACCGGATCCGCCGCCCCCACCACCGTCGCCTCCCGCACCCCCGGCTGCTCCAGCAGCAGCTCCTCGATCTCGCGGGGATAAATGTTGAAGCCGCCCGAGATGATCAGGTCGCTCCGCCGCCCTTGCAGCGTGATGTAGCCGTCCGCCGCCCGCACGCCGATGTCGCCCGTGCGGAACCAGCCGTCGCGCCACGCCGCCGCCGTCGCATCCGGCCGCCGCCAGTAGCCCGCGCACACGTTCGGTCCTTTCACCCACAGTTCGCCCGTAGTGCCGTCCGCCACCGGCTCGCCCGCCTCGTCGCAAATTCGCACCGCCACATGCGCCAGCGGCAGCCCCACCGTGCCCGGGCGGCGCTCGCCCGCGTAGGGGTTGCCGACGTTCATCAGCGTCTCCGTCATCCCGTAGCGCTCCAGAATCACCGAGCCGTAGAGCTGCCGGAATTTTTCGTGCACCTCCGCCGGCAACGGCGCCGAGCCCGACACCGCCAGCCGCAGCCCCGCGCCGATCACCCGCGCCCGCTCCGCCGGCACTTCGAGCAACCGCACAAACATCGCCGGCACACCGAAAAACAGCGTCGGCCGATACTCCTCGCACCACTGCGCGGCCTTCGCGTGCTCGAACCGCTCCGTCAACCGCAGGTGGCACCCGCTGAAGAGCCACACGTGCACGCCGTTCGCCAGCCCGTGCACGTGGAACAACGGCAGCGTCGCCAGGTAGCGATCCGCCGCCGTGATGTCCCACGCCGTCACGAGCGTGAGCGCGTTCGTCGCGAAATTCCCCTGCGTCAGCACCGCACCTTTCGAGGCCCCGGTCGTCCCGGAGGTGTAGATCAGCGCCATCGGCGTGTCCGCATCCGCGGGCACCGCGATCCGCTCCGCCGGCTGCCCCGCCGCCTCCGCCGCGAGCGCATCCACGTCCCAGACCGGCACGTCGCCGGGGATAAACGCCGCCAGGTCCCGCGCCGTCACGACCGCCGTCGGCGCCGCGTCGCGCAGGATATGCGTCAGCTCCCGCTCCCGGTAGAGCACGTTGATCGGCACCACGATCAGCCCGAGCTTCGCCCCCGCCAGCCACAGATCGATCACCTCGATCCGGTTTTGCAGAAAAAACGCGAGACGATCGCCCGCCCGCAGCCCGCGTGCCCGCAACAGGTGCGCGAGCCGGTTGCTGCGCGCCTCCAGGTCGCCAAATGTAAACGCACTCCGCCGCCCATCGGCGCACTCGATTTCCAGCGCCGGCCGCGCCGCGCGCGCGAGTAACGAAAGATCAAACAGAGGCAGGAGGGACATAGAGTGGTTCGCGATTTCTCGAGTGCGCGGACGCGCTCATTTACGCTGTGGCGTTCGGGACCGGTTCGAGGTGACGGGGAAACTCCACACCCTCCCAACGAGCCACCACGGCCGGTGCCGCGCAATGTCCAACGACATTCACGCTCGTGCGAATAGGGTCGATCAATGCATCGATGCCCAGCAGCAGCCCGAGCCCCTCCAACGGCAGACCGAAACTCGTAAACAGCGCCGTGAGCACCACGAAATTGGCGCGCGGAATTCCGGCCACGCCTTTGCTCGTGAGTTTCAGCGTGAGCAGAACTAGCAACTGCTGATCGAAGGTCAGCGGGACGTTCGCCGCCTGCGCGACAAACAGCGTCGCCAGTCCCAGGAACAGCGTGCTGCCGCACAAATTCAGACTGATACTGAGCGGCGCGACTACTCCCAGAATCCGGTTGGGCACGCCGAAGCGCTCCATGTTTTCCAAGGTCTGCGGCAGCGCCGCGGCGCTCGACGTGGTGGCAAACGCGATGAGAAAGGGCTCACGCGCGAAATGGACGAAGCGCCGCAGCGGCACGCGAAACGCCACGAGCGAGCCGCCGAACACCGCGAAGAGAAAGAGCAACTCGGCACCCCATGCCGCCGCGAACAGCCGGACCAGCCCGACCAACACATCCATACCTCCGGTCGCCACCGTGCCGGCCATTGCGGCGAACACCGCCGCCGGCGCCAGATACATGATGATATGCGTGAACCGAAATGCGATCGTCACCACGGTATCGGCCAGCTCGAGCACCGGCCGCGCCTTTTCCCCGACCGACAGACACGCGACGCCGAATAGAAAACAAAACACGACGATCTGCAGCACATCGCCCCGCGCCATCGCGTCCACAATGCTCGTCGGAAACGCATTCACCAGCACGTCCGTGAAAGACAGCTTCTGCGCAGCCACCGCCGCCTTCGCGACCAACGCGACACCGTCGCCAGGCCGGACGATCACGGCGGCAAACCAGCCGAGGAGCAGCGCCAGCGTCGTCGCCACCTCAAAATACAGCAGCGCCTTCCAGCCGAGCCGCCCCAAGTCTCTCATACCGCCGACACCGCCGACGGCGCGCACCAACACTCCGAAGAGCACCGGCGCGATGATCGCACGAATCAACCGCAGGAAAATATCGCTGATAAACTTCAACTGCGGCGCGAAACCGGGAGCGAGGAAACCGAAGACGATCCCGCCCACCGCCGCGAGCAGCATCCATTGCGCGAGCGAAATCCGCCCCAGCCCGCGTGCGGGATTTCCACCCGTGCCGTCGGCTGCTGATGGTTGAGCGGGCAATGACATGTTGACGGCGGCAGTTTTCCAGCGAACGCGTGGCCTCAGGGTTTGCTTAGCAGTGCGTCGAAGGCACGTCGGAAATAGTCCAGCGATTGGGCGCCCGCGATGGTCACCTCGGTTCTCTGGCCGTCGGCCCCCGTCTTCGAAATCACGAAGGTCGGTGTGCCTCGGATTTTCAGTCGCGCCGCGTCGGCAAAATCCTTCGCCACCGCCGAGCGCACGCTGCGGTCCTTCAGACAAATCTCCAGCGCAGCCCGATCGATCAGCGGGCTCTTGGCGACGAGTTCTTCCAACACACTGGGAGCCCGGTGCGCCACGGCGAAGAGCCCGTCCAACAGGTCCCAATATTTTCCCTGCCGGTGCGCGCAGTGCGCGAGCGAGAATATCTTCCCATACTGTTCCGACTCGTCGTCGGAAGCGTTGACCACGACCCACTGGATCTTGCCTGCCTCGATGTAGTCCTTCCGCAGTGTCGGGAACACTTTTTCATGAAAGGAGCGGCACCGGCTGCATTTGAAATTTGAAATTTCGACAACCTGGATC
>JBILLY010000349.1:0-5480 GCA_044375835.1 Opitutaceae bacterium | reverse complement strand
ACGGCACCGCCGACGAGCCAGCGGGAGTTGGCGCTGTCGTAGGCGAGCGCGTTGACCGCGCCGTTCGGTCCGGTGCCGGTGACAAACGCGGTGTCGAGCGCACCGGCGGAGGTGAGACGGACGAGCCGGTTGGCGACGTTGGCCGCGCTGTTGTTGTAAGTGGTGAATGCGCCGCCGACGAGCACGGCGCCGGCGGTGGCGCCGCCGGTGGTGCCGTCGAACGCGAGCGCGCTGACGGTGCCATTGAAACCGGTGCCCTGGGCGAACGAGGTGTCGTTGGTGCCGTCGGCGTTGAAGCGGGCGATGCGGTTCAGGCTGGTGGCGGTGACCGCGTGGGTCGTGAAGAAGCCGCCGAGCAGGACCTTGCCGGAAACGGGGTCGAGGGCGAGGCACGTGACGGTGTTGTTCACGCCTTGGGTCGAGCCGGTGAGAAAGGCGGAATCGAGGGTGCCGTCGGTATTGAGCCGGCAGATGCGATTGGCGGCGCTGCCGTTGTAGGTGGTGAAGGCTCCGCCGATGATGAGCTTGCCGTCGGAGGGTTGGCGGACGATGGCGAGGACCGTGCTGCTGGATCCGCCGCCGGGGTTGAAGGAGGTATCGAGGCTGCCGTCGGGATTGAGGCGGGCGAGGTTGTTGCGGGAGACGCCGTTGACCCACTGGAAGAAGCCGCCGATGACGATCTTGCCGTCGGGCTGCACGAGGACGGCGTTGACGGTGAAGTTGATCGCGGGCGCGAACGAGGTATCGAGCGTGCCGTCGGCATTGTAGCGCGCGAGACGGCGGTGCGCGGAGAGGCCGTTGACCCGGACGAAGTCGCCGGCGACGAGGAACTGGTTGACGGCGGCGGTGCCGTTGAAGGTGTAGGGGACGACGGCGTTGATGTTGGCAAAGGCGTCGGTCTCGACGTTGGGATTGAACGTCGGATCGAGCTTGAGCGTGCCGGGATAGGACGGCGCCGCGACGGCCAGCCGGACCAACGCGGAGGCGGTGCTTCCCGTGGAGTCGGTGACGACCACGTCGTAGTAGTCCGCGTCACTCTGGCCGACGGCGGAGAGGGTGAGCGTGGTTCCGGTGGCTCCCGCGACGGTGGCGGAGTTCGCGAGGGCGTAGCCGTTGCGCCGCCATTGATAGGTCAAGGTGCCCGTCCCGGTCGCGGTCACCGAAAGGACAGCGGACTGGCCGGTAACCGCGGTCACTGCGGCGGGCGGGACCGTGATGGACGGCGCGGCGGACAATCCGCCGCCCGCGCAGGCGAGCACAACCAGCAGTCGGGGCAACGAACACAAACAACGAAGCAACGGTGAACTCATGGGAAGGTGGGAAGTGGGTGTGAAAAACGGACGCATGGGCGTCCGAATCTCCGAATCATAACTAGGGTGAAAACGGCCGCCGAGATAAGCGGAAGTGGTCAGTTAGACGCAGCATGGTCAAACCGCCGGCAACGATACGCATGGTCAAGCGGTATTGCACGGGATGGGGCGGCCGAAGCGCGGGAATTTCTCCCGATGCAAACCACAGGCAAAAACGACCTCATCAAAACAGGGCCATTCGGCATGGTTCGGCTGAGGGCGCGATTGGGGCTCGCCTGCGGAAATCGATTCGCGCTCACTCCGCGCCCTGCCGCGCCGCGGTCCATCACGCCGCCGGTCTCCCCTCTCCCCTCCATGGCCAAGTCGAAATTGCTGCCTGTCGTGGTCGTCACCGGCGCCGGTTCCGGCGTCGGACGAGCCACCGTGTTGAAATTTGCCGCCGAAGGTTGGCGTGTCGTGCTCGTCGGCCGACGGCCCGACGCCCTCGCCGCCACCGTCGCGCTCGCGCCGAAGGCCCTGCGCGGGCGCCTGCGGACGGTGCCCTGCGATCTCGGCGACCCCGCGGGCATCGCCGCGCTCGCCGCCGGCGTGAAGGCCGACTTCGGGCGCATCGACGTGCTGGTGAATGCCGCCGGGCAGAACATTCCCAAGCGGTCGCTGGCCGAGCTCAGTCCCGCGGATTACACCGCAGTGATGGATGCCAACGTCACGGGCGTGCTGCAGCTGGTGCAGGCCTTTCTGCCGACCATGCGCGCCGCCGGTCGCGGCACGATCGTGAACGTCGGCTCCGAGGCCGGGAAGCAGGCGTCGGCCAAGGCCGGCGCGGCCTACGTGGTCTCGAAATTCGGCCTCACCGGTCTCACGCAAACGATCAACGCCGAGGAGCGTCCCCACGGCTTGCGCGCGTGCTGCGTGTTTCCCGGCGACATCGACACCGATTTGTTGAACAAGCGCCCCGTCCCGCCGCCACCCGAAGCCCGCGCGCGCATGATGCAGCCGGAGGACATCGCGGCCTGCGTGTGGTTCGCGGCGACGTTGCCGGACCGCGCGACCGTCGAAGAAATTCTCGTGCGGCCGTCGCGGCCGTGGACGGGCTGACCGCGACGCCCATCGCGCGGGCGCCGGCGAATGTGCCTGCCGGATACGGCCAACGCGGGGTGTCCGGCCGCCGGGCCGAGCGGACAAAGCCGCGGCGCGGTCAGCAGGCCTGATATTTCCAATTGCGCGATTTCCCCGCCGCGACCCAAGCCAGGGTCGTAGCGACCCGGCGGGCCCGCGTCTCGGGCCGTTTCGCCTCCGTGATCCACTCGATGTAGTCTTTCCGGTGGCTCGGTGGAAACGCCGCGAAGGTGCGTCCGGCGACAGCGTTGCCGCGCAACGCATCCGCCAAATCGGATGGAACCGGGAGTTCGCGGGACCGCGGCTTCTTGGCGGACCGCCGCCGCGCCGGCACCCCGTCGTCGATCAGTTTCCTGGCCGCCCGGAGATAGCGCAGCAACACGGCCGGCCCGGGGAGGTCGGCCCGCGCGGTGATGCGCCCGAAACTCCCCATCGCGGAGTCCGCTTTCGCGGCCGCGTCTCCCAGTATGGCGAGCATGCCGTGGTGCCAAAATCCGAACGCGCAATGCGCCTTGAAAGCCGCCAGATGACACAGGATCCGGCCGTCGTGGCGGAAGCACGGCATACCCCACTTGACCGTCTCCTCCACCCCGGGCACCGCCCGGTGGACGAGTTCGCGCACCTCGCGCAGGATCGGTTCGGCAAACGGAGCGGACCGGGCGATGTAGGCGTCTATCCGGGGGTCGCGGCGGGCTGCGCTCATGGCCGCCCGGGATGCGCCCAAATCCGCCGCCCGGCGAGCGGGAAGTGCGCGCCGGGGCCGGCCCAACCGGCCCCGGCTACGGTTCAGAAGCCCGTCTGCACCGACAGCGAGAAGCGGCTCGTGACCTTCTCGCCGCTGCGCACGTCGGCGGCGTAGCCAAGCGAGCCGCTGACATTCTTCGCGAAGAACAGCGTGGCGGCGCCGCCGAGCTGAAGCCCGTCGCCGTCGCCGTCCTCGACCGCCAGTGCGGTCGGGCGGGTGAAATTGTCCGCCAAGCGACCCGCGACCGAGCGGGTGCGGTTGCCGATCTCGCCGTGCCACGCGGCGCGCAGATCGAAGCGCGCGGCGCGACCGCCGAGTTTGCCGTTGAGCGCGGCGTCGACGCCCACGGCGCCGGCCGAGCTCTTGGCGTCCTGCGCGGCGAAGTCCATCGCCAGCGCCGGCACGTCCTTCTCGCGATAGCCGTCGAGCTGCACCCGGGTGGTGCGGAGGCCGAGCCAAGGCCGCACGCTCGTGCCGCCGACATCGACGGCCCACGCCGCTTTCACGCCGGCACCCCAATGGTCGCCGCCGGTCTTGCCGTTGGCGGCGAAACCGCCGAACGCCGTCCGGCGGGCGATGCCCTTGCCGTCGAGCACGCCGAACGAACCGTCGAGCAGCAGCGACACCGGGCCGCCGCGCCACACCGCGTAGAGCCGGGCCGCGCCGTCCTCGACCGCGAAATCGCCCCGCGCGCCCGCGACCTCGGCGTCAAGCCGGCCGCGCTGCAGCGCGCCGCCCACAAACACCCCGTCGCCGAGGCGCACGTCGACACCCGCGGTCACGACCTGCGCGTCGAAGTCGAAACGCGGGCGCCAGCCGTCGCGGTTGCGCTCGCCGCTGCCGTAGTTGAAACTGACATACGCATCGGCCCGGCTGGTGCCGCGGCCGGACACGGCGAGCTGCGCCGCACGGTCGTCGAGCGCGGAAGCGCCCAGCGCGGTCAGGGCGAGCGACGCGCTGCCGAGGTTGGCGGAGAAGCCGAGCGGGATCTCCGAGTTCAGTTGCTCGGTGACGATCGCGGCGAGGATCGCGTGGGTGCGAGCCGTCGGGTGGATGTCGTCCCAGAAGACGTAGGAATTCGGGTCGCCGACGCCGCCGCCCGCCGCGGCGGGCGCGAGGAAGAAGGAGGTGGCGTTGGCGTAGCCGAGCGCCCGGTAATCGAGCGCGACGCGGTCGAGGATGCCCTGGAGGTCGACGTAGACGATGTTCACATCGGCCGCGGCCGAAGCCGCGATCGCACCGAGGCGGGCGCGGTATTCGTTGTTGAAAGCGGAGGACGCGCGCTGACCGAGCGCCACGCCGGTGCTGCCGCCGGCGAGCGTGCGGGGCGTGACGCCGAGATTGGGCAGGCCGGCCGCGACGATGTTCCTGGCGCCGACGCCGACGAGCGCCTGGATGTTGTTGGCCACGTTGACGGCGGCGTTGAAGCCGGCCGTATCGAGCGCGGCGGGATTGGCGGGCGTGGTCGCGGCGCTGAGCACCGGGATCAGGTCGTTGGGGCCGGCGAGGACGGTAAACAGATCCGTGCGCGCCGCGGGCAGACCCTGCAGGCGGTAGAATCCGACTTGCTGCGTCAGATTCGGCACGGCGCTGCCCGGACCGGCGGTGGCGCCGCCGTAGGCGAAATTCAGGTTGCCGCGTTGCGCGGACACCGTGCTGTGCGGCGCGAGGGTGTTGCCGAGGAGTTCGGTGAACACCGGCCCGTTGGAGAACCGGCCCTGGAAATACGGGGACGGCGGCGTGGTGCGGTTGGTGAGGGCGTAGACGTTGCCGTTGTCGCTCAGGCTGTCGCCGAACGTGTATTGGCTCGTGAACGTGCGGTTGGTCTGGGCGACGGCCGTGGCGCCGGTGACGACGGCGGCGGTCAGGAGGGAGCGAGTCAGGGTGCGCATGCGATTGGTTCCGGGGTTTGGAGCGGCCACGTTGCAAGGCCCCCGGCGGACGTGCAAGTCGCCTCTCGCGCGCCGCCGCGGCCGGCCGCGCGCGCTTTGCGTTTTCGCCCGCACGCTTTGCGCGGCTCCCGCCGCAGACTTGCGCCGCCGGGCGGGCGCTCTACGGTCGCGCGCCGATGCTTTCGCTTTTCACCGACCGCACGTGGCTCTGGGCCGCCGCCGGGCTCTACTTTGCCGGCTTCGCCTTCGGCACGGTCGCGCTCCTGCGGCAAGGCCGGCCGTCGGGCAGCCTCACCTACCTGCTCGTGGCGCTCGGCTACGTGGTCCAACTCGCCGGCCTCGGCATCCGCGGCCGCGCGGTGGGCGGTTGCCCGCTCGGCAACCAATTCGAGATTTTCCAGTTCACCGCGTGGT
>JBILLY010000350.1:0-5480 GCA_044375835.1 Opitutaceae bacterium | reverse complement strand
CCTCGAGCGCGGCCTGGATCGCGCAGCCCGGCTCCGCGCGGTGCGAGCAATCGCGGAAGCGGCAGCGTTCCGCGAGCGCCGCGACGTCGGCGAACGCGGTGTCGAGCGCCGCGTCGTCGAGCTCCCACAGTTGCAGTTCGCGCATGCCGGGAGTGTCGATCACCAGCACGCCGGCCGGCGTCGCGAGCAGTTCGCGCCGGGTGGTGGTGTGGCGGCCCTTGTTGACGGCCGCGCTGATCGCCGCGGTCTCCTGACGCGCGGCGCCGAGGAGGCGGTTGATGAGGGTGGATTTGCCGACGCCGGAGCTGCCGAGCAGCGCGACGGTGCGGCCGGGCACCAACCATGCGCCGAGCGCGGCGGCGGGATCGGCGTCCGCGACGGCGCTGAGGGCGACGACGGGCGCGCCGGCGGCGACGGCCGCGACCGCGGCGCGTTGTGCGGGCAGATCGGCGGCGAGGTCGGTCTTGTTGAGCACGACGACGGGTTGGGCGCCGCTTTCCCACGCGACGGCGAGCGTGCGCTCGATGCGGCGGAGGTTGAAGTTGGTGTCGAGGGCGGTGACGAGGAAGACGGTGTCGACGTTGGCGGCGACGATCTGCTCGACGGCGGTGTCGCCGGCGGCGCGGCGGGAGAACCGGGTGCGGCGCGGGAGCACGGCGTGGATATCGGCGAGAGCTTCGCCGGGGCGCGGGTGGACGGCGACCCAATCGCCGACGGCGGGAAAATCCGCGCGGGCGGCGGCGTGGTGGACGAGGCGACCGGTGCAGGTCGCGGCGAATTCGCCGTCCGCGGTGCGGACGGTGCAGGCGAGTTTGTGTTCGGCGATCACGCGCGCGGGCACGAGGCCGGCGGCGGCGAAAGGTGGGAAGGCCGCGGCGAAGGCGGCATCCCAACCGAGGGCGGACAGAGTCATGGTCGGAAAACGGAAAAACGGGAAACGGAACCAAGGGGGAAGGCGGCGGGCGACGAATCGCGCTGCCGCGGCGCGGGCACGAGGTGCGGCGCGCTGCGCGCGCCTCGGCGGATGGGAAAACAAAAAGGCCGCCCGGAGCGGGCGGCCTTGCGATCCTCAGCGGAAAATCGGGCGCGCGATCAGGTGCGCGCGGCGGCAGCCGGCAACGGACGAGCTGGGGCGAAGGGGACAATCGCGGTCATGATTTTCGTCGGTTGAGGGTTGCGGCGGGGCCTCGTCGGAGGCGTTCGGGGGCGGAGAAAGTCGCGGGCGGCGAGGCGAGTCAAGCGTGCGATCGGCCTATGCCGCGAGCACGCGGGCGAAGACGGCGGCGTCGACGTTGCCGCCGGTGAGGATGAGGCCGACGCGTCGGCCGGAGAGGCGGGCGCGATCCTGGAGCACGCCGGCCAGGCCGGCCGCGGCGGCGCCTTCGAGGGCGTTGTGGGTGGCGTCGAACGCGAGGCGCATGGCGGCGGCGACCTCGGCGTCGGTGACCTCCACGATGCGCGAGACGCCGGCGAGAATGGCGGCGAGCGCGGCGGGATGGGGTGTGGAGCAGGCGAGGCCGTCGGCGAGTTCGGTGACGGCGGGGGCGACGATCGGCGCGCGGGCGGCGAAGGAGCGGGCGATCGCGGGCGCGGCGGCGGAGCACACGCCGATGACCTCCGTGCGGAGGCCGAGGGCGGCGCGGGCGGCGAGCATGGCGCAGATGCCGCTGCCGAGGCCGATGGGCACGTAGACGGCGTCGAGCGGCGGCGTGCGGCGGAGAAAATCGAGCGCGGAGACGGCTACGCCGCAGACGAGTTCGGGGGCGAACGACGGCATGGCGTGCCAGCCGTGGGTGGCGGCGAGGGTGCGGGCGTGCTCGAGGGCGGCTTGGAAATCGGCGCCGTGCTCGACGAGGGTGGCGCCGAGCGCGCGCATGGCGGCGTTTTTGCCCGGGCTGTTGCCGTGCGGGACGACGACGGTGGCCGTGAGGCCGGCGCGGCGGGCGGCGAAGGCGACGGATTGGCCGTGGTTGCCGCGGGTGGCGCAGACGACGCCGCGCACGGCGGGCTCGCGGCGGCGGAGGGCGTCGAAGTAGACGAGGCCGCCGCGGACCTTGAAGGCGCCGAGCGGCGTGTGGTTCTCGTGTTTCACCCAGAGCTCGCAGCCGGCGGCGGTGTTGAGCTGCGGCCAGGAATACTGCGGGGTCGGCGGCACGACCGGATCGACGAGGGCGGCGGCGGCTTCGATCTCGGCGAGCGTGGGGAGGGCCGGGGGCGTCATGGGACGCAGCGTGCGCGGCCCGCGACGACGCGGGCAAGACGCGATGCGCTGTGCCGCCGTTCGACGGCGCCGAGGGGTAACGCCTCGGGAAAAATTTTTTCCTCTCGGTTCATGCGGGGCGGTGAAAGAGGGGCGGAGGGTGGTGCCGCGCGGCACCGGCGCCGCGGTGAGTTCGTCGAGCTGGCGCTGCCACTGTGCGGCTTCGTCCGGGCGGCCCAGCGCGGTGCAGAGTTGCGCGAGCGCGGCGAGCACCTCGTGCGGGCGGGTCCGGTTTATGGCGGGGATCGTTGCGGCGCGCCGCTTTGTGCCCTCGTGGCTGGCAAGCAGGAGTGGCTCGGCCTCGGCCAGTTTCCCTTGCCCGGCCAGCGCGATGCCGAGCAGGCCGCGGTAGTAGAAGGTGGACCAGTCGTCGGGCACCTGCTTCTCACGGATGGCGAGGGCGACGCGCATCAGGGCCTCGGCCTCGGCGAATTCCTTCCGCTGGTGGAGGAGATTGCGGGCCAGTTTGCCGCGGTCGGTGGAGGCGCTGATGGTGTCGGCCGGGCCCTTGCGGAGCCGCAGGGCGAGGATCTCGCGCCACCGCGGTTCGGCGGCCGCGAAACCCTCCGCGCGCTCCGTGGCGTCGGCGAGATCGGCGAGTGAGTTGAAGGTGTCGATGTGGTCGGGGCCAAGCACGCGCCGGCGGACTTCCAGGAGGGCGGCGTGGAGCGCCGCCGCCTCGGCGTGCTGGCCGAGTTCGAGGCGGGCGTTGCCGAGGTTGCGCAGCGAGATGAGCGTGTCGGGATGCTCGGGGCCGAGCACGCGCCGCCTGATCTCGACGGTCTGGTCGTGGAGCGCGGTCGCCTCGGCGAACTGGCCGATGAAGTAGTAGAGAAAGGCGAGGTTGTTCATCGACTGCAGCGTGTCGGGGTGCTCGGCCCCGAGCACCCGCCGGCGCGTGGCCAGCGCTTCGCGGTGGAGGGCCGCCGCCTCGGCGGGTTTGCCGTTGCCGCGGTAGACCGCGGCGAGATTGTTGAGCGCGGTGAGGGTGTCGGGGTGCGCGTCGCCGAGGCTGCGCTTGCGCGCCGCGAGCGCGGCGACGAAGACCGGCTCGGCCTCGGCGAGCATGGCCGCGGAAAAGTAGGCCACGCCGAGGCCGCTCAACGACGTCGCCGTGTCGGGGTGGTCGGGCCCGAGCACGCGTTTCTGCAAGTCGGCCGTTCGGGCGTAGAGCGCCTGGGACGCGGGATATTTGCTCTGGCGGAGATACAGGGCGGCGAGGTTGTTCATCGCCTGCAGCGTGGTCGGATGTTCGGGCCCGAGCACGCGCCGCTGGAGGATGAGTGCCCGGGCGCAGAGGGCGGCGGCTTCGGCGTATTTGCCGAGGAGGATGCAGGCCGCGCCGTGATCGACCAGGGCATCGATCGTATCGCGATGCTCGGCGCCGAGCACGCGGGTGCGCAGCTCGACCAGGCGGGCATAGCGGGCGACGGCGTCGGCATACTTGCCGAGCTGGGCGTCCGTCTTGGCCAGGTTGGACTGCGCGGTGAGCGTGGCGGGATGCTCCGGCCCCAGGATCTGGTCCCGCAGTTCCAGCGCGCGGGTGTGGTGCGGGCGCGCCTGGGCGTAGGCACCCACGCCGTTGTAGGCGGAACCGATCGCGGAGCGCACGGTCGCTTCGGTGTGCGGCTGGCGCGCGAAGCGTGCGCCCACTTTTTCGGCGGCGCGGTCCAGCGCCTCCCGCACGGTGAGGGCGGGATTGGGCGCGGTCTTGGGACCGCCTTGGGCATGGCTGTCGGCTTGGAGCAGCAGGTCGGTCAGCAGAAAATCGTTCACCGCCCGGGTTGTCGCGGCCTCCTGCCGCGCAAGATTGCCGGCGCGGATACTGATGACGGCGGCCGCCGCGAGGCTCATGGCGACGGCGGCGACCGCGCCGCAGGCGAGGCGATGTCTGGCGACGAACTTCCTCGCCCGGTAGATGGGATCGGGGGGCCGGGCGTTGACCGGCTCGGAGCGGAGGTGGCGGCGGATATCGTCGGCGAGTTCGTGGGCGGTGCCGTAACGGCGAGTGCGGTCCTTCTCGAGGCAGCGCATCACGATCCAATCGAGATCGCCGCGGAGGACGGAGGTAAGGCGCGCCGGCACGGCGCGGCGGCTCTCGGCAACGACCGTGCGATCCGCATCGCCGAGGGTGGAAACCACGGTGGACGGTCGCGGCGGATCGACTTCGCGGATGATCCGGCGGATTTCCTCCAGGCCGGCGCGACCGAGCGACTTGGGATCGAAGGGCGGGCGGCCGGCGAGCAGCTCGTAGAGGAGCACGCCGAGGGAATAGACATCGCTGCGGGTATCGATATCGAGGTCGCGGTGTTCCGCTTGCTCGGGGCTCATGTAGGCCGGTGTGCCGATGAAGTGATCCGCGCCGGTAAGGAGCGTCGCCTCCGTGAGGCGGCCCTGGGTCGCCTTGGCGATCCCGAAATCGATGATCCTCGGCGCGGCCCCGCCGTCCTGCAGGGTGACAAGAATATTGGACGGCTTGATATCGCGATGGATGATTCCCTTTTGGTGGGCGTGCTGGAGGGCGAGGCACACCCGGGCGAAGAGTTCCAGGCGGGCGGCAACGGAGAGGCGGTTGGTGTCGCAGAATTTGGTGATGGGGACGCCGTCGACGTATTCCATCACGAAGTAGGGCCGCCCGGTGGGCGTGGTGCCGGCGTCGAAAACGCGCGCGATGTCGGGATGATCCATCATCGCGAGGGCCTGGCGCTCGGATTCGAAGCGAGCGATGACCTGGCGGGTATCCATCCCGAGCTTGATCACCTTGAGCGCGACGCGACGCCGGACGGGTTCGGTCTGCTCGGCGAGATAGACGACCCCGCAGCCGCCTTCGCCGATCTGCCGCGTGATCGTATAGCGGCCGATCGCGTCCCCCGGGCCTATTTCCGAGGGACGAGCAGTCGGCGGCAACTCGAGGCCGCCGAGAAAGTAGGACGAGGCGGCGTGGGCTTGCAGCAATTCGTCAAGGCGGGCCCGCAGCGCGCCGTCGGCGCCGCAGACGCGGTCGAGATAGGCGCGCCGTTCGGCGGCGCCGAGGGGCAACGCCTCGGCGAAAATTTCTTCCTCGCGGTTCATGCGGGGCGGCTCGCGCCGAGGTGATCGACGGGGGCCGAGGGCGGCGCGACGGGCGGACGCGGGGGCTTGGTCGGACTGGCAGGGATGTGGGTCACGGTCGGAGAAGGGTGGGGACAAAAACCAATGCGCGGATTTGCCCGCAAAGCTG
>JBILLY010000348.1:0-5484 GCA_044375835.1 Opitutaceae bacterium | reverse complement strand
CGTTCTTCTTCTGGTTCGCCGCGCTCGACGCCCACCGCAGCTGGGACGCCGACAGCGAGTGGCGCCCCGAACTCTACGGCCCGAAACACGATCCCGCCGCCGTCCGCGTGCCCGCCTATCTCCGCGACGACGCCGCCACCCGCGCCGACCTCGCCTCCTACTACAACGAGATCACGCGCTTCGACTACTTCGTCGGCCAGGTCGTCGCCGCTCTCGAAAAAGAGGGCACCCTCGCCAACACCCTCATCCTCGTCCTCGCCGACAACGCCCGCGCCTTCCCCCGCGCCAAGACCCGCCTGCACGACTCCGGCATGAAGACCTACTTCATCGCGCACTGGCCCGCCGGCCTCGCGCGCGCCGGCACGCCGACCGCCAGCCTCGTCAGCACCATCGACATCGCCCCGACCGTGCTCGAACTCGCCGGCGTCGCCGCGCCGCCGACGATTCAGGGCGTGAGCTTCGCTCCGGTGCTGCGCGACCCCGCCGCCGTCGTGCGCCGTCACGCCTTCTCCGAACACAACTGGCACGACTACGAGGCCCACGGCCGCGCCGTGCGCTCGGAGGGTTATCTCTACCTGCAAAATCACCGCCCCGCGCAGCCGTGGCAGGGCCCGGCCGACTCGGTGCGCGGCGCCTCGCACCTCGCGCTGCGCGCCGCCCGCGATGCCGGCCAGCTCACGCCTGCCCAGGCCGACGTGTTCCTCGCGCCCCGCCCCGGCGAGGAGCTTTACCACACCGCCTCGGACCCGCTGCAGCTGAAGAACCTCGCCGCCGATCCCGCCCACCGCGCGGCAAAAGTGCGCCTCGCCAAACTCCTCGCCGACTGGTCTGCCGCGACCGGCGACTCGGTGCCCGCGCAACTCACGCCCGACGGTTTCGACCGCGAGACCGGCGCCGCCGTGCGCCCGCCCGGCGCCCCGAAGGGCAAAGCCGCCAAGGCCGCCTCCCGCGGGACCCCGGCCGGCACCGAGCGCAACGCCGCCTTCATCAACGCTCCCGGCCCGCGCTGACCGGCCCGGCGCGCACGACGCGCGCGCGCGTTCGGCGCGCGGACGTGTCCGTCGCCCGCCCGCACCTACGGTCCGCGCCACCCGGTCGGGCCCGGGTTCTCATACCACACCACGCCGAGCCGATCGACCTCCTCGGTCGTCGCCACGTCGGGCCGGCCGTCGCCGTTGAGATCGAGCACGGGCACAAGGTCGAATTTCGTGCCGGCCTCGCCGCCGAGATCGTGCAAACGCCAGCCACGCTCGCCCCGTTGCAACCACAGCATGCCGCGCAACGCGCCCTTGGCGTTCTCGCAGGAAACGACGAGGTCGCGCCGGCCGTCGCCGTCGAGGTCGGCCACGCTCACCGCCTTCATCGTCCCGATCTCGCCCGTCAACGTGAGCCACTGGACGCGCCAACCGCCGGTCGGTGAGCCGCGGAAGATCGCGATCCGCCGCGGCTGCACCGCCGCGACGATCTCCTTGCCGCCGTCGCCGTCGAGGTCCGCGTGATCGATGAACATCACCTCTTCGCCCGCCGCGCCCACGGCATGCTCGCGCCACGCGGTCGCGTCGGCCGCGCGCGCGGGCCCCGGGTTCTCCAGCCAACCGATGCCGCGGCGCTCGCCCTTGCGGTCGGAAAACAAAATATCCGCGTCGCCGTCGCCATCGAGGTCGGCCGGGATCGCCGACATGATCCAGCCCGCCGTCCGCAGCACGTGGTGCCGCCAGGCGGCGAGATCGCGCGGCTGCGCCGGCGCTTCCAGCCAACCGACCGTCGCACCCTGGTTTTTCGACGCCACCACGAGGTCCACGCCGTGCCGGCCGTCGAGCTGCACCGGCGCGACAAACATCCACATCCCCTGCCCCGCCGTCGCGGGAAACGCCGCCGTCCGCCACGGCCCGAGCAGATCCGCCGACTCCGCCGTGTGCACGTAGAGCGTGCGGTCCTTGCCCTCCGTCGCGCTCACGATCTCGAAGCGCCCGTCGCCGTCCAGGTCCACCGCGAGCGCATCCTCCGGCGAGGGCACCGCGCCGACCTGCGCGCGCGGCCACGGCTCCCGCGCCCGGCTGTCACCGGGATGCAGATACAAGCGCACCACCCCGCCCTCTTCCCAGCCGGTGACGACGTCGGGCCGGCCGTCGCGGTTAACGTCCGTGAATTTCACCCCGTCGGCCCCGTGCGACGTCGCGTCGATCACGTGCCGGCGCCAGACCGGCCGCGCCGTCGTCTCGAGCGGCACGGTCGCATCCGCCTCGACCTGCGCCATCGCCGGCCGCCCCGATGCGAGTCCACCGAGACCGGCGCCGATCACCATCGCCCACCTCCAGCCGCTGCGGCACCGCGTTCGCATGGTCGTCGGGCTCCGTGCTACTTTTTCGCCTTCGGCGCCTTTTCCGCGGCCGGCGCGGCCGGAGCCGCCGGCGGCGGCACCCATTGCAGAATCTGTTTGTCGCGCACGAGGCGCGCGCGCAGGGCCGCGTAGTCGACCTTCTGCACGCTGATCTTGGCGTCGAGCGCCAGCGCCGCGGCCGTGGCGGCACTCTGGCCGAGCAGCAGGAAGACAGGCTCCATGCGGATGCTGCCGAAAGCGATGTGGCTCGCCGAGAGCGACACCGGCACGAGCAGATTGGACGCCTCGCGCTCGCGCGGCACGATCGCGCGGTAGCTCACCGGATACGGCTGCGGCGTGCGCTGCTCGACGTTGCCCTCCGCCTTCACGACGCCGTCGATCACCACGCGCGAGGTGTGGTGGGAGTCCATCGTGTAGCTCGCGAGGCCGATGCTGTCCTCCGGCACGGTTTTCCCGAGGCAGTTGTGCTCGGTCATCACGTAATCGGAGACCATGCGGCGCCCTTCGCGGACGTAGAGTTCGTGCGGCCAGCCGTCGGTCTCGGCAAATTGGTCGCGCGGCAGGCCGAAGGTCCGCACCTTGGCGCGGATCGGCTCCGGCACCGCGGGGTCGTTGGCCAGAAACCACATCATGCCCTGCTGGTAGGTCACGTGCGCCTGGAATATCTTCTCGCGCTCGGCGTAGTCCGCCTCCGGCCAACGGTCGCTGCCGCCGATGAAGTCGGTCGAGACCGGGCCGGCGTTGTTGCAGTCGCCGAGGTTGAGTTTGATCGGGCCCATCCGGTAGGTCCAATCCCACACGAAGCCCGCCGGCGCGCTGGTGATGTAACGCAGCTGCAGGGCGTAGGCGTCGCGGTCGTAGCCGCCGGGCTTGGGAAATTCCCGGCCCGCCGCCGCCGTCGTCAGCCACATGCGGAAATTGTAAGCCTGCACGCGCTTGTCGCCCGTGCCGCGCGGCGGCACCGGGTCCGGGCTGATGCCGGGCAACAGGCCGCTCTTCGGGTCGCCGGGCACGCGATACGGATCCACCGGGAAACGGAACTGGTGCTTGTCCGCGACGAACACGCCGTTGAACTCCTCGCCGTAAGCCGCGTTGCCCTCGCGTCCCACGTGATAGGATACGCCGGCGCGGGCGAAGAGGTCGCCCTCGTAGGTCGCGTCGACAAACATCCCCGCCTCGATGCGGTCGCCGTTTTCGAAGACGAGCGCCGTGATGCGGTTGCCCTGTTTCTCGACGCGCTCGAGCCGGCGCTCCCACCACACCGGCACGCCCGCCTCGTCGAGCATCGCGCGGAAGGTCTTCTCCGCATCCGCCGCGCGGAAACCGCTCCATTGGCCCATGCGGTCGAGAAACTCGGCCGCCATGCCGCCGATCGATTCCTTTTTCCCGAGATCGACCGCCGTCAGTCCCGCCGCGGTCAACCCGCCGACATGGCGGCGAAACACCGCCAGCACCGCCGTCTTGCCCATGCGCCGCGCCTGCACCGCCGCGCCCACGCCGCCGGGCGTGCCGCCGTAGACGCAGATGTCCACCCGCAGGGTCTGCGGCTGGGCGGCGCGCGGCACGGGATAGTAGTGGCGCAGGCCGGGATTGGGCGTGCCGGGGCCGTCGGCGACCGCGGCGGAAAGAGCCGGCAGCGCGCTCACGAGCGCGGCGACCGCGAGGCCGGCCCGGAGGGAGCGGGGGAGAATCGGCAAGGTGGACATGGCGGGGGAAATCGGGCGGGAAACCGGAGCCTCAGGCTACTTCGCGGCCGGCTCGTCGAGCACGCGGATGGGCCAGAGCTTGGTCGGCACGTGTTGCTCTTTCATGATCGCGAGCAGCCGGGCGACGACCTCGGGGTGTTGCGCGGCGACATTGGTCGTCTCCGCGGGATCGTTTTTCAGATCGTAGAGTTCCAGCGCGGTGCTTGCCGGCGCGGCCTGTTTCTTCTTCGCGTTGGCCGGCGGGTGCAAATTGAGGCGGATGCCCTTCCAGTCGCCGACGCGCACGCTCTGCTGGCCGCCGTAGCCCTGGGCTTCACGATACAGGAAAGGCCGCTCCGGCTGGGATTTTCCGAGCAAGGTCGGCGCAAAACTGATCCCGTCGATCCCGGCGGGCGTGGCGTCTTTCGCGCCGGCGAGTTCAAGCAGCGTCGGCAACCAATCCTCGAAGCCCGTCACGCGGTCGCTGACCGCACCGGGCGCGATCTTGCCCGTCCAGCGCACGAGCCCGGGCACCCGGAAACCGCCTTCGTAGTAGGAGCCCTTGCGCCCGCGGAGACCGCCGGCGCTGTTGAAGAATTCCTCGTCGGTCCCGCCGAGCTTGTCGTAGAGCGGACCGTTGTCGCTGGTGAAAATCACGATCGTGCGCTCGCGCAGGCCGAACTCGTCGACGAGCGCCAGCAGGCGGCCGATGTCGCGGTCGAGCCGCGTGACCATCGCGGCGTAAGCGGCGCGCGGCGTGCGGTGCGGCAGATAGCCGCGGCCGCCGGGATAGGGCACCTCCGGAAACGCGTCCTTGTAGTCCGCCAGCGAGTCCTCCGGCACCTGGAGCGCGAGGTGCGGCACCGTGGTCGGGTAGTAGAGGAAAAAGGGCCGGTCCTTGTTGTCGCGCAGGAACTGCTCGGCCGCGCCGTGGATCCGGTCGGGCGCGTAGTCTTTCCCGCTGAACTGCGCGTAGCTCTCGGGCTTGGTCGGGTCCGCGCCCTCCGGGAGACGCTGGTGCGCGCTGAACGCCGGATTGGCCAGCGGCACACGCTCGCGGTTTTGCCAGAGCGAGGTCGGGTAGAAATTATGCGCGACCGCCTGGTCGTTGTAGCCGAAGAAGCGGTCGATGCCCTGGTCGTTGGGGTCGCCCGTGCTGCCGACCGAGCCGAGGCCCCACTTCCCGAAGGCGCCCGTCGCGTAGCCAAGTTTCTTCAGCGTGAGCGGCAGCTTGAGTTCGCCCGGCGGCACCGGCTCCTGGCCTTCCGTGGTGCTGCCGACGCCGAGGCCGCCGCGGTTGTTGCGGATGTAGGCGTGCCCGGGGTGCTGGCCCGTCATCAGCACGCAGCGCGAGGGCGCGCAGACGTTGTGGCCGGAGTAGTGCTGCGTGAGTTTCATCCCGTCGCGCGCGAGCTGGTCGAGGTGCGGCGTGCGGATCTTCTTCTGCCCGTAGGCGCC